>DYNT01000008.1:10991-18783 GCA_020720905.1 Micavibrio aeruginosavorus | reverse complement strand
CTTGACTTACCCCTTGTCGATATCATGACCGAAAAAGCGGAAAGCCGCATGCTGGTTGCGCTTTGTCGCGCTTTGGGCATTGATAAGGGCGCTTTTATTTCGATCTTCTTGATGTCCAGAGGCGGTCGCCCCGATGAGCAAGTTGTTCACCCACGCGAACTGAGCCTTGCTGTGCAGACATTTGATCGCTTAACCCCCGTCACCGCTGAGGCGATGGTGCAAAGCTGGCGCATTGATCCCAGCGATGTTTACAGAATCGCCGAAGCGGCACAGACCGTGTTGGACCAAGCCTAACGGGTTGTTTCTCAGACCGCTCCTCTTCACGAGGGGTATAACGATAAAAAAAGAGGTGCATCACACCCCTTTTTTTGACCCTTTTCCCGTCCCCAAAAGAGGGAAGGCAGATTTGTTCTTTATCAATAGGTTAGCAAAAAAACATCGATTCTCAGCCCCAAGAGCGGGGGATTGTGCCCCTCGGCCGCCTTCCGCTCAAAGTTAATGCCGTAACCCTTTGAAATAGAACGATTCTGACCTCATTTTGCCAACAACCTAACCCATTGATTTTAAATAGATTATTAAACTTCGCCCGATTTTGGATCGCCAGAGGATCATTCTTCCGCTTTGAATCACTTTTGACGTCGCGTATACCCAAAACAGTTCAAGAGTTGGTAAGCGGCAAAGAAAACAAAATCTTCATTCACGCGGGGGTATACCCTTAATTCTTTCTTGGCGACTGGAGAAAAAGTTGTTATACGAGCTAACCGCTGCGGGTATGGCGGAATTGGTAGACGCGGTAGACTTAAGGAATTGGGTCGCCGATTTGGAAACGAATCGGTAGCAGCTGTCAAATTCGGGGAACGCTTCTTATCTCTTTCACGAGATAATGCTAATCCCGAGCCAAGCCTGAGAAATCAGGAAGGTGTAGAGACTTAACGGCAGCCACCTAAAGGCCTTTGGCTCATGGTGAAGAGAAAGTCCAGACCACAAAACGGTCAATGTGCCATAAGGCATAAAGACAACGGTGGCGAAAGCCATAGTGGGATGCAAAATCTACTTTTGGCAACGAAGTGGGGGTTCAAGTCCCTCTACCCGCACCAGTATCTCAAAGGGAGCCGATGGCTCCCTTTTTGTTTTTCTTCATCGATAAAAGCAACTCTTAAAGGGAAAGCCGTTCACACCATCAGTTCAAAAGGTCGTTGGGATAAGGCGCTGATTTTTATTCGCGCTTCTTGAGCTTGTCGCCTAAGCTGGCGGCCTCTTCCCCCAAGGCCGCAGCGGCGCGGCGCAGCTCTTCGGTTGTCACCAGCATGTGGGAAATGCCGTTCGTCACGGCGTTTGTGGCCGTAGAGGTTTGCAGCGCCCCGCGTGCAATTTCTTGCGTGGCGGCGGACTCTTCGTGCAGCGCGGACTTAATAGCGCCTGTGATAGCATTCATTTGTTCAACGGCGACCTCAATCGCGTTCATTTGCTCCTTCATGGCATGAGAGGATTCGCGAACGGTGTTGATTTGTTCTTCGATCTGCGTTGTGGCGTTGGCCGTTTGCTGGGCTAAGCTTTTGACCTCGCTGGCCACAACGGTAAAGCCTTTGCCATGTTCCCCAGCGCGGGCGGCTTCGATTGTTGCGTTAAGGGCGAGAAGGTTGGTGCGCCCCGCGATTTCGCGGATAAGTTCGACAATTGAAATGATTTGATCGCTTTGTTCGGACAGCGTGCTGGCGGCGCTATCGGCAGCTTTCGCCTTGTCCGCTGTGCCCCGTGCGATAGCAGAGGCTTCGTCAGCTTGCCTTCCTATTTCAACAATGGCTGAGTTCATTTCCTCAATCGCGCTGGCAATGCCCGTCGCGCTTTCCGTGGCCAACGCGGCGGATGACGTGGATTCGGTGGCGCGGCTTTGATGATCGTCTGTTAGGCGGGAGAGGTTTTTGGCGCTGTCTATAAGGGTTTTTTGCGCAATGGAGGCTTTGGCCAAAAGAGCTGTCGTATTGTCTTGTTCTATGGTTGCGCAAAGGCGCTGCCTTTTTTCGCCCTCAGCTTTCTCGCAGCGCAGGGCAACCGCCCATCCTATCCCAGCAAGGGCAAGAATAAGAAGGGGCATAACTTTGAGAAAGGCGGCCTCTGGCGCAAAATAAAGAGCAAGGCACAGGGGCAAAAAAGCGCCCCCCCAGAAAACGCCAAGAAAAAGAAGTCTTGATTGAGCAGGCATGGCAAACACCGTTTTTCGGTTGTGATAGCCCCCTTTTGTACAAGAAAAAGCCTTAAAGAGATTCTAAGGCCTGCATACGCGGGCAGGATGTTGCGCTTGTATTCGTGCGGGCGTTGGCGCAGAAAAGAAGAGCGGGACTGCCCCCGTAAAAGCGCCGCTTTACCGCGAAGGGGAAGGGATGTAATCTCTTTCATCATAGACGAAAGAACGTGTTAGGCATCATGACTCATACAGAAAAAAAAGACTATCGCGAGAGCGTTTTCCTTCCCAAAACAGATTTCCCCATGCGCGGCTCTCTACCTGCGAAGGAGCCAGAGCTTTTGGCGCGTTGGCAAAAGATGGCTATTTATGCCCGTTTGCGCCAACAGGCCAAGGGGCAGAAAAAGTTTGTTTTGCATGATGGTCCTCCGTTTGCCAATGGGCGCATTCATATGGGGCATGCGCTGAATAAGGTTTTGAAGGACGTTGTTGTCCGCACGCGCCAGATGCTGGGCTTTGATGCGCCTTATGTTCCTGGTTGGGATTGTCATGGCTTGCCGATTGAATGGAAGATTGAAGAGCAATACCGCGCCAAGGGGCAGGACAAGGATTTGATCCCTGTTCCTGCTTTTCGTGCCGAGTGCCGCGCTTATGCGGCGCACTGGGCGGGTGCGCAGGCCGAAGATTTCCAGCGCCTTGGCGTTTTGGGTGACTGGGTTCATCCCTATATGACGATGAGCTTTCGCGCCGAGGCTCAAATTGTGCGCGAGATTCATACGTTTTTAACAGGCGGCCTTTTATATAAGGGCGAGCGTCCCGTCATGTGGTCTGTGGTGGAAAAAACCGCGTTGGCTGAGGCGGAAATTGAATACCACGATCACAAATCGACCACGCTGTGGATTCGCTTTCCCGTGGTGGCGGCAAACAACAAAGCGTTAGAGGGCGTGGGCATCGTTATTTGGACGACGACGCCGTGGACGATTCCGGCCAATCGCGCCATCGCCTATGGCGATTTTGCCTATGCGTTGTTGCGTGTGGATGGCGCGGACGAAGGCGCGGCGGCGCATGTGGGGGATCGTTTGGTTGTGGCCACCGATCTGGTCAATGCCTTTTGCGCGGAAGCCAAGATAACGGCCAAGACGGTTTTGGCTGAGGAGCTCACAGGCGCAGATTTAGAGGGCGTTGTTTGCGCGCATCCTTTCCGTGGCCGATTGGGCAGTGAAAACGCTTTTGATTATGATGTCGGCCTTTATCATGGTGCTTTTGTCACGACAGAGGCGGGCACAGGCTTTGTTCATATTGCGCCTGGACATGGCGAGGATGATTACAACCTTGGGCGTCAATACAAGGTGGCGTTTGAACCGACCGTTGATGCAGATGGCCGCTATCTGCCTAACGTCAAGGGTTTTGAGGGGCTTTATGTCTATACGCCCGATGGTAAGGCGGGCGAGGCCAACGTCGCCGTGATCCGCGCTTTGGCTCATGCGGGCGCTCTTTTGGCGAAGAAGAATATCACGCATAGCTATCCGCACTCATGGCGATCCAAGGCTCCCTTGATCTTTCGCACAACGCCGCAATGGTTTGTGGCGTTGGATGGGGTTACGGTCGGCCAAACGGGCAAGACGTTGCGCGACTTGGCTTTGGCTGCGATTGGCGATACGCGGTGGTATCCTGCCGTTGGGGAAAAACGTCTTCGCGGCATGATTGAATCGCGCATGGATTGGTGCATCAGTCGCCAGCGCGTGTGGGGCGTGCCTATCGCCATGTTTGTGCATAAAAAGACGAAGGAGCCGCTTAAGGATCCGGCGGTTTTGAATCGCATTGCGGCTTTATTCGAAGCCGAAGGGGCCGACGCGTGGTACACGCATACGGCGCAAGAGTTTTTGGGCGATGCTTATAACGCTGAAGAGTTCGATCAGGTTTTTGATATTGTGGACGTGTGGTTTGAATCAGGCTCAACGCACAGCTTTGTTTTGGATCAAACGCTGCCCCATCCCGAATGGCCTAACCTGACGTGGCCTGCGGATTTGTATTTGGAAGGTTCGGATCAGCATCGTGGTTGGTTCCATTCGTCCTTGTTGCAAGCGTGTGGAACGCGAGGCCGCGCACCGTACCAAAATGTTTTAACACATGGCTTTTTGCTGGATGAAAAGGGCTATAAGCAATCCAAATCATTGGGTAATGGGCTTAGTCCCGTTGACTTGATGGGTTCACACGGCGCGGATATCGTGCGGTTGTGGGTGCTGTCGGCGGACTATTCGCAAGACGTGATGTTCGGCCCCAATATCTTGAAGCAAACGGGAGATTTGTATCGTCGGTTCCGCAACACGTTGCGTTATTTGCTGGGCGCTTTGGACGGCATGACCGAACAAGAGCGGTTGCCTGTCAAAGACATGCCAGAACTAGAGCGTTGGGCGCTCCACCGCCTTGTCGAGGTGGACGCAACCCTTCGCGCCGACATTGATGCGCATGACTATACCCATATGGTGCAAATACTTCATCATTTTTGCGCTGTTGATTTATCGGCGTTTTATTTGGATGTGCGCAAAGATTCATTGTACTGCGATGCGCCATCGGATGAAAAGCGCCGTGCCGTGCGCACGGTGATGGAAGCTCTCTTCGATCATCTTGTGGTCTGGCTGGCTCCTGTTTTGTGCTTTACGGCAGAGGAAGCCTATCTTGCGCGGAACCCTTCCGATGAAGGCAGCGTGCATTTGCTTTCTTATCCTGTTGTCCCCGCCGCATGGCGCGATGAAACGCTAGGAGAAAAGTGGGTGGCGTTGCGTGATGTGCGTCGCGTCGTCACGGGCGCGATGGAAATCGCACGCGCTGAAAAAACGATCGGATCAAGTCTTCAGGCAGCGGTGACCCTCTTTATCGATGCCGCGCATAAAGCGCTTGTGGCAGACGTGGACTTGGCCGAGTTGTGCATCGCCTCAAGCGTTTCTTTGGTTGAAGGAGCCGTGCCTGCCGAAGCCTTTTCTTTGCCGGACGTTCCTTCTGTTGGCGTGACGGTCTCTCTGGCTGTGGGACACAAGTGCGAGCGCTGCTGGCAGGTTCGTGGTGACGTCAACGCGGACGCGCTTTGTCCGCGCTGCGCAGCGGTTGTGGCGTAAGCGGTTATGGGAAAGCGTATGGGCAAGGCTTATTTTAATATCGGTGTTTATTTGGTGGCGCTGGTCGTGCTGGTTGATCAATTCAGTAAAAGCATGTTTTTGGCTTCAGCGATGGAGCCATCGCCCTTTTATCGGCTTACGCCGTTTTTGAACTTACGGTTAAACTGGAACAAAGGGGTGACGTTCGGTCTTTTAAATAATTTTGGCGCATGGATGCCGACGCTGTTGATTGTTGCGGCGCTTTTGATCACGCTTCTTTTGCTGCGGTGGCTGGCACAGGCCAAAACATTGTATGCTGCCATCGGGCTTGGGGCGGTTATTGGCGGCGCACTTGGCAACGTGATTGACCGTGTGCGGTTTGGCGCGGTGGTTGATTTTATTGATCTCCACTATGGCGGCTATCACTGGTACACGTTTAATGTGGCTGATAGCGCCATTTGTATCGGGGTGGGCTTGCTTTTTCTTGAAGGCGTTATGATAAAGAGGCATCAATGACAAAACAGAACGGGGGAGAACCTTCTATGCGACATCTTCAGAAAATGGCAATTCTTGGCGTGGTTCTTTGTGTTGCGGCCTGTGGCGGGACGGCGGAATCCTTGGGCTTTGGGCGCAATCCACCGGACGAGTTTGCGGTGGTGGAGCGTCCCCCCCTCTCTTTGCCTCCTGAATTCTCTTTGCGCCCCCCGCAACCAGGCGCGCCGCGTCCGCAAGAAACAACTATGCCCGCGCGGGCGCAGGAAACGCTGTTTGGGGGGGTGTCTCAACACGCGTCCATGACATCAGGCGAGGCTGCTGAAAAATCGGATGCAGAAAAAGCGCTTCTCGCTTCTTCTGGCGCGGCGAAGGCCGAGGCAGGCATTCGTGAACTTGTGGATCGTGAAACAACGCAAAAAGTTGTCGGCTCAAAAAAGCTGGTGGACGATTTGTTGTGGTGGCGTGATCCATCTTCTCCTGCGACAACCGTGAATGCCGAGGAAGAGGCCAAACGCCTTCAAGACGCAAAAGCGGCGGGCGCGTCCATTAATACGGGGGCAACGCCCGTTATCGAAAAAAGCCAAAAGAGTTGGCTGGGGCAGTGATGGCACAAGGAGGGCGAGGTCTTAAGATAGCCCTGTTGAGCGGCTTGTTGCTTTTTGCCACGCCAGCGCAGGCGGCTGTTTTTTTTCCGCAAACGGCAACGCTGGCCAATGGGCTTTCGGTTGTTCTCATTCAAAACAAGCTCTCGCCTGCTGTTGCGCAGATGGTGTGGTATCAGGTTGGTGCGGCAGATGATCCGGCGGGACGCTCTGGCCTTGCCCACTATCTTGAACACATGATGTTTAAGGGCACACAAGCCGTTCCTGATGGCGCATTGAGCGAGATTATTGCGGGGCAAGGCGGGGAGAATAACGCTTATACCTCGTATGATTTTACGACGTTTCATGAGGTCGTGGCGGCCTCGCAACTTCCCCTTATCATGCAATTGGAAGCAGACAGGATGCGAGGCCTCCTTTTTGATCCAGAAAAAGCAGCTTCGGAAATGTCTGTCGTGAAAAGTGAAAGGCAACAGCGCACAGGCAATCATCCGCAGGGGCTTTTTACAGAAAAAATGCGAGCGGCATTGTTTTCTGCTCATCCTTATGGTCGTCCCGTTATTGGATGGAGCGACGACCTTGCGCAGTTGACGCCGCATGATGCTCACGCCTTTTATAAGTCTTTTTATGCGCCGCAAAACGCGCTTGTGGTCATCAGTGGTAACGTCACGATGGAGTCTGTTCTGGCCAACGCAGCGGCGACCTTTGGGCGGGTGGAGGGTGGCGCGGTGATCCCAAGGACGCCCCTTCCCCCGTTGCCCCCAAGCAAAAATGAACGCGTAATCATGCAGGACGCACGCGTAACGCAGGCCTCTGTTACGGCGCAAACGCGTGTGCCCTCGCGCATCACGGGGCGAGCATCTTCGTATGCGTTAGAAGTTTTGGCGGAAACCCTTGACGGCGGCGAGGTGGGGCTTCTTTATCGTCACTTTGTGCTTGATACAAAAACCGCCAGTGGCGTCAGTGTAGCGTATGACCCCATCGCGCGGGGGGATTCTGTTCTTTCGTGGGGGGCAATCCCTGCTGGCGGTGCGGAGGTGCGCGACCTAGAGCAACAGATTAAAGCATGGTTGTCGCAGAAAGCAAAAAAAGGACTCTCTGCCGTCGAGGTTGCGGGAGCCAAAAAAAGATTGGAAACAGCCGCCATCTTTGCACGGGATCATTTGTTGGCTCCTGCGCAAATCATGGGGGAGGCTCTGGCTGTTGGCCTCTCTGTTGAAGAGGTTGAGGCGTGGCCAAGGCGCATCCATGCCGTCTCTACCGCGCAGGTGAATGCGGCCTTTCGCGAAGTGATGCAGCGGGAGTGGGTGACAGGAATTCTTGAGCCCGTGCCCTTTAAAAAAACAGAGGGAGGTGATGAGAAATGAACCGCCCAACAGCGCAGGATGCTACGCAGAATTTAGACCTCTTGCATAACCCCC
>DYNT01000008.1:0-10891 GCA_020720905.1 Micavibrio aeruginosavorus | reverse complement strand
CCGATTTGTTTTCTTTTCCAGCGCAAAACTAAATCGGATTCCGGATAGTTTTGCGGCGCTTAAGCACCGCAAAACTTCCGGAATGACGGCACGTTTAACGGATGGAGAAGGTTATGCAGGCGCGCTATTGCCCCCTCCCCGAAAAAGATGCGCTTTTTCGACCTTCCCGCAAGAGGCTGGTGATGGGCGGATTATGCGTTCGTTTTTTAAACGCTTAAATTGTTTTATGTTGAGGTCTGTTTTTATTTTTTTGTTTTGTTTTTTTGTTTCGGGCTTGCCCGCACAGGCGGCTACCCCTGCTGTTGTCGAAGTCACCAGCGCCAAGGGCATTACGGCGTGGTTGGTGCAAGATGACACGCTTCCATTAATCAGCGTGCGGTTTGCTTTTCGCGGGGGCGTGGAAACGGATCCAGCAGAGAAGCAGGGTTTGGCGGTTTTGGCGACAGGTCTTTTGACACAAGGCGCAGGCGCCTATAACGAAAAAGCGTTTCAGGAAAAATTGGCGGCGCTCTCCATTGCCATGAGCGTTGGCGCTACGCGCGATGCGCTGATCGGTGGCGTTAAAATGCTTGCGTCTCATGAGGCGCAGGCCTTTCACTTGCTTTCTTTGGCGCTGACACAACCACGCTTTGACGCCGATGTTTTTGCGCGGGCACGTAGGCAGCAAGAAACCGCCGTGACGATGCAGCTGGCCAAGCCGTCATGGCAGGCGCGTTATGCCCTATACCGCCAGATGTTTGGCGAGCATCCTTATGGCTATCGGTCGCTTGGCTCTAAGGCCAGCTTGTCGCGCCTAACGCGAGAGGATGCTGTTTCTTTTGCGCATACCCATTTGGCTCAAGACTCTTTAAAGATTGCCGTTGTTGGCGCTATCTCTCCCGCTGTTTTGCGTAAGCGCTTGGACGAGGTGTTTAGCGCGTTGCCCGCCAAAGCTGCTGTTCCCGTGATAGCCCCCGTGGTTTTTGACGGGACGAGCCCTACAACAGTCTTGACGCGGCGCGAGGGAGAACAAACGACGATTGCTTTTGCTGCGCCCATGATGGGGCGCGGCGACCCCGATTGGTACGCGGGACAGATTGCCAACTATATTGTGGGCGGCGGCGGCTTTAATGCCCGCTTGATGAAGGCGGTGCGCATCAAGGGTGGGCTGACCTATGGCATCTCAACAGCGCTTGCGCCAATGGACAGCGCGTCGTTGCTGGTGGGCGGCTTTGACGCTGACAATGCCAAGGCGGGCGAAGCGATGGAGGTTGTGTACGCCACGCTGCGTGATTATTACGAAAAGGGGCCGCGTGATGAGGAAATCGCGGCGGCCAAAGCCTATCTTAAAGGCTCAGCGCCTTTGTCGCTTACCTCAACGGATGAGATTGCCGAAACACTGCTGGCGATGCAAAGGGAGAATCTTGGCATAGATTACCTGAACCGCTATGACGCGCTGATTGATGCGGCTTCGCGGAACGATGTGCTGCGCGTGATCAAGCGGTGGTTTGATCCGGCGC
Source organism: Micavibrio aeruginosavorus (assembly GCA_020720905.1). GTDB lineage: Bacteria > Pseudomonadota > Alphaproteobacteria > UBA9219 > UBA9219 > UBA8914. Next base: position 9,392 of record DYNT01000008.1, on the reverse strand, counting down.
AGTTTCGTTTCTCTTTTGTGGGCGCTCCCGCTGGCGTAACGCCTGCTGTAACACAAGACATGATAAAGGAATGACGCGATGACAAAACCGACACAGCACCCCGCTTGGCATGCTCTGCAAAAGCTGCATGAAAAAAATAAAGACGTCACGCTTGCGGCGCTCTTTGCACAAGAACCTGCGCGGGCGCAACGGATGACGGTGACGGCTTGCGGTCTAGAGGCTGATTTTTCGCGCAGCACCATCACGCCGGACGTTATGGAAAGCCTTTTGGCGCTGGCTAAAGCGCAAGGGGTTGAGACGCTGCGCGAGAAAATGATGACAGGCGAAAAAATCAACGTGACGGAAGGGCGTGCCGTTCTTCATACCGCGTTGCGGGCGCAGGGCGATGCGCCCATCATGGTTGATGGTTCCGATGTGATGCCCGTCATTCGCGCTCTTCAGGTCAAGATGGAAAATTTTACCGTGGCCGTGCGCGATGGCGCGTGGCTAGGCGCAACGGGTCAAAAGATTACAGATGTTGTGAACATTGGCATTGGCGGATCGGATCTGGGCCCTCGCTTTGTCGTCAGCGCGCTTCGTGCGCAAGCCTCTGGCCCCCGCGTTCACTTTGTCGCGAATGTCGATGCGTTTGATTTGCTCAATGTCGTGGAAAACCTTAATCCTGCAACAACCCTTTTCGTTGTTGTGTCCAAAACCTTTACGACACAGGAAACGCTGCTGAACGCAACGTCGGCGCGGGCGTGGTTGGTCAGCGCACTCGGCGAAGCGGCGGTGGCGCGGCACTTTGTGGCGGTTTCAACCAATCAGCAGGCCGCCGCGTTTTTCGGAATCAAAGCGGACAATATGTTCGCGCTATGGGATTGGGTTGGGGGGCGTTACAGCCTGTGGTCTGCCGTTGGGCTTAGTATCGCGTTGGCTGTTGGATGGCCTGCGTTTAAAGACTTGCTGGCAGGCGCGGCGGCGATGGATACGCATTTCCGCACCGCGCCGTTGGCATCCAACATGCCTGTTCTTTTCGGGCTTACTGGCCTGTGGAATCGCAATTTCTGTGGCGCAGAGGCTGAGGCCATCTTGCCCTATAGTGAGCGCCTGCGCGAGCTGCCGCGCTTTTTGCAACAGCTCAATATGGAAAGCAACGGCAAGAGCGTGACGCGAGGCGGCGAGGCGGTAGACTATCAAACAGGCCCTGTGATTTTTGGCGAGTGCGGCAGTGTGGGACAACACAGTTTTCATCAATGGCTGCATCAGGGAACAGGGCGTGTGGCGGCCGAGTTTATTGGCGTGCGTCATGACGATAGGAATCGCCCCGATCATGCTTTAATTTTGCATGCGCACATGATGGCGCAGGTTGAGGCCTTGAAAAGCGGGCGCGTGGCCGATGATCCGGCGCGTACCAACGCGGGCAATAAGCCCGCCACCGTTTTGTGGCTAGAGCGGTTGGATCCCTATCATCTTGGCGCTCTTGTAGCGCTGTATGAGCATAAGGTTTTTGTGCAGGGTTCCCTGTGGGATATTAACTCGTTCGATCAGTTTGGTGTTGAATTGGGCAAGGCGCTGGCCAGCGAGATTTTGGCCAAGGCGTGAAACCATTTGCAGCCCCTTCTGTTTTTTGCTAAGATGTCCTTAACAAAGGGCGTGGCGGCATGAACAAAGTTTCTTATCATCAACTCCGACGATTTTGTCAGCGATAAGTCTGACAGAAGGTTTATGGTCGCTCCCTCTCCGCTCTTATTTTCTCTCAGACTTTTTAAAAGAACCGCCGCTTAAGGTCTGCGCGCCTTGAGCTGATTTTAATTTTTTATTGAAAGTTAAGCCCATGACAAAAATGGCCTCGTTAAAGACGGCGGCAGATGCCGCCACAATCTCTGTTGTGCCCCTTATAACCCAAGACTGGCTTGCCGCCGTTGTAGCGTTGCACAAGAAAGCATGGGAGGAATTGCCCGATGATAAAAAGCACATGCTTTTGCCTCGGTCTCCCGACTATTTTGCTGGCTTGCTGGCGCAAAAAAACAGCGTGCTTTATGGCGCGTTTCAAGGCGAGCATCTGGTCGGCATGGCGGCGGCCTTGCGGGCGACTAATTGGTTTATGGCCAAGCAAGCGGGTTTAGTGACGTGTCCCGATAAAGGGCCGGAAATCCGTTCTTCTCACAGCTTTTCTTCGGTTGCTGTGGTGCAGGCGCTTTGCGTTTTGAAAAAGGGCAATGGTATCGCGCTTGAGCTGATCGCCGCGACAAAGGCTTGGTCTAAACAAAAGGGATGCTCTTATTTGTTTGCCCAAGTTGCGCAGGACAATGAATGTGGGCAAAAAAAGTTCCGGCAGCAAAATTTCGACAGTATTGCTGAATGGTTCGCGCCCGATGCCACGGGTACACCGCGTGAGAAAACGCTGTTGCGGCACGCCTTTCCTGCAGCGGAGTTTTGAACGCATCGTTAACCATAAGCGTTGTGAAAGCGCGGAAGAAAACAGGATTGCCTTTCGATGAAAACTGTGGACAAATCAAGTTTGGGGCAACGATGCGCTTGGCCTAAGTCTTGGTTTTATGCGGCGTTCATTGCTTAACGAAAAACAGAAGGATCGAAAAAGATGCGCTTACAACAAACAATTTCTCCTATGCCCAAAAAGGCCATACCGCCTTCACTGCTTGAGATAAACTTTCCGTGGCCGTCTCTTTGTAAAGGTTGTCTTGTCAAGGCGTATGAAAATAAGGCGTATGAAAATAAGGATTGGCGTGATTTTCAATTCTTGGCCAGTGCGCGCGCGGGTGATCCTTGGGGGCTTCGCTTCGCTTATAAGGCTGGCGCTGATGTCATGGCCAGAGACTTTTTCGGCAACACAGCCGGAATCTTAGTGGGGACAAATGGCCATGCGCCCATGATAGGCTTTTTGCGCTATATGGGGCTGAACTTTTTTGCCGTTAATGATTTTAACAATTCGGCGGCAGATTTGGCCTGTGCGCGTGGACGCAAAAAAACGCTTGCAGCGCTTCAGGGGTTTCCGCTGAGCCCTCGTCCAAGTTAAGCGTCGATGTTCGATGCGTTGAGCGCGTTTTCGACGATGAAGTCGCGGCGCGGTTCCACCACATCGCCCATCAGGGTTGAAAACACTTGCTCGGCCTCATCAATCTGATCAACCCTGACTTGAAGGAGCGTTCGCGCTTCGGGGTTGAGGGTCGTCTCCCACAGCTGATCGGGGTTCATTTCACCGAGACCTTTATAGCGTTGGATTGTCAGGTTGTGGCGACCTTCCAGCGTGATGGCCTCGATCAATTCGGCGGGACCTGCCATGGGGACAGGCGGGCGTTCTTTAATTGACAGAGCGGCGGGCGCTTCAAACCATTCCTGCAAAAGGGCGGTCATGCCGTCCAGCCGCCTCGCTTCGCTAGAGCGCAGCGTGTCGGGGTCAATCGTAAAGCGCGTGGTGACGCCAAGGCGTGTGCGCGTGAAAAGAAGTCCACCATTAAGGGCGACAGAGCCGCTCCAGCCGCGCTCGGACTCGATCCCTATGGCGTTCAGGCGTTTGGCGACATAGGCGGCGGCCTCACCGGCGTTGGCCGCATCGGCAATCACGTTGGTGTTCAAAATGCCCGCAATGGCGGCTTGTTCGACAATGGTTTTGTGGCCGACTTTTTGGTTGATAATCGTCAGCGCGTTTTTCATCACGCGGGCTTGCTCGATCATCTCGCGCAACGCCTCGCCCGCAAAGCTCTTGCCGTTATGAAGCGTGAGCGCCGCGCTTTCGCTGCCGATGGACAACAAATAGTTTTCCAAAGCGCGATCATCTTTCAGATATTGTTCTTTGGCGTTACCTTTTTTGATACGATAGAGCGGTGGCTGCGCGATATAAAGATAGCCGCGCTCAATCAACTCTGGCATCTGGCGATAGAAGAAGGTGAGGAGCAGGGTGCGAATGTGGCTGCCGTCCACGTCAGCATCGGTCATGATGATGATCTTGTGATAGCGGGCTTTGTCGGCGTTGAACTCCTCGCGCCCAATGCCTGCGCCGATGGCGGTGATCAACGTGCCAATTTCAGCCGAATGCAGCATCTTGTCAAACCGCGCACGCTCCACGTTCAAGATTTTACCGCGCAGGGGAAGGATGGCTTGCGTTTTGCGTGAGCGCCCTTGCTTGGCCGAGCCGCCAGCCGAATCGCCCTCAACGATGAAGAGTTCTGATAGAGCGGGGTCTTTTTCCTGACAATCTGCCAGTTTGCCTGGCAGTGATGTTGGGTCAAGGGCGCTTTTGCGTCGCGTTAGCTCACGCGCTTTGCGTGCTGCATCACGCGCCGTGGCAGCTTCAACCACTTTGCCGACGATTTTCTTGGCTTCAGCGGGATGCTCTTCAAACCATATGTTCAGCATTTCCGTGATGACGGATTCGACTACGGGTTTGACTTCTGAAGACACCAGCTTTTCTTTGGTCTGTGATGAAAACTTGGGGTCAGGAACTTTGACAGATAGCACGCAGGTCAACCCTTCGCGGGCATCCTCGCCTGATAGTGTGACTTTGTGCTTTTTTGTCAGGCCGGATTCTTCGGCATAATGGTTGACGGTGCGCGTCAGCGCGGCACGGAATCCCGCCAGATGTGTGCCACCATCTTTTTGTGGAATGTTGTTGGTAAAGCACAGCATGGTTTCGTGATAGGAATCGTTCCATTGCAAAGAGCATTCGACGCCGATATCGTGTTCGTCTTTGCGGATGGCGATCCCTGAATCGTGCAGGGCAACTTTGGATTTATCCAAGTACGCGACGAATTCTTTCAGCCCGCCTTCATAGTTCAAGTGGCTGTGGCGCGGCTCAACGCCACGCGCATCAGTCAGATAAACGTTGATGCCAGAATTGAGGAAGGCCAGCTCGCGCAGGCGATGCTCAATCGTCGCAAAGACAAACTCAGTTTGCGTAAATGTTTCTTTGGAGGGTAAAAAGGTAATCTCGGTTCCGGTTTTGTCCGAAGGTTCGCCCTGTTTAAGGGGCGCAATGGCCACGCCGTGGGCAAAGCGCATCGTCCATGTAAAACCTTGCCGCCAAACGGTCAGGTCAAGATATTCGGAGAGCGCGTTGACAACGGATACGCCAACGCCATGAAGACCCCCAGAAACTTTATACGAGTTTTGATTGAACTTGCCCCCCGCGTGAAGCTCGGTCATCACGACCTCGGCGGCCGAGATGCCTTCTTCCGCATGAATGTCAACGGGAATGCCGCGCCCGTTATCGCGCACGGTACAGGACCCATCGGCGTTCAAGATCACGTCAATGCGCGTGCAGTACCCCGCCAGTGATTCATCAACCGCGTTATCAACAACTTCATAGACCATATGATGAAGGCCAGAGCCGTCATCGGTGTCGCCAATATACATGCCTGGACGCTTTCGCACGGCATCAAGCCCGCGCAAAACGGTGATGGAATCGGCGCCATATTCAGCAATGGTTTCGTCGATGATTTCTGCGGTGTTTTTTGTCATAAAATCCAAAGCGTTAAGGGTGTTTCAACAGACGCTTTTTCTAGCACGATTTGAAGGCGTGCGCAATGGCTTAACGCTTTGGAAAAACAGGGCAAAAAGAATGAAAGCTATCTTAGCGCGTTAGGCGTGCGGGCTGTCCACCTTGGGGGGCTGGCGTTGTGTTTTTTTGGGGCGCGTTGGGGGCTGGAGCCGGTTGTGTTAGAGCAAGAAGCGCATCCATATCTTTTTTCAATGCGGCGGCAGAAACGGGCGCTATGATTGGTTTTTGATAGGCGATGGTTTCAAAGTCGGCGAGCATCACGTGTGCCGCTGCTTTAGAAAGGTGATCCATCACGATGAGGTGCGTGCGTGAGTTCGTTTCGGGGGCGACGAATCGCCCTTCCTTTTTAAGGCTATCTTCGATTTGCCCCATAAGAGAGCCCGTGATGTCCTTAGGGGGCAATCCGTTTCGAAGCGTGATGGTGAGAGGCAGTCCGTTCGGTAGAGCCGGATGATCAAACCGTGTTGTGATAACAACGGTTGACGTATTCTGATGGCGCGGGCGGGTGTAATCAAGGACTTCCCTAACCTGCGTCTCGCGGCCTTTTGTTTTAATACCGTTTAAAAGAACCTCTCTTTCCGGTGTGCGGGGCTCCGTTGGAGCCGTAAGCGTTTTCATAAGGCCGGTACGAGAAAAGAAGCCCTCTTTTTGGACAATGGCATTGGCTGTTTCGATAGATTCCACAATCCGATCAAAATCAGGCGGATTTTGCAATACAGGACGGATGACTTGATCTAAATTGCGGGAGCCTGTCGTAGCGCTATGAACATCGCCATCAAAGCCGACGACAACGTAATAGGGATAAATACAGCCATTAATATCCAGTGTCGTAAAAACGCGATAGGTTTCACGGGCTTTATCCGTCACAACGATGACCGTTTCCCCTGTTTCTTTGTTTGTCAGGGAATCAATACGAGGTTGATCGCGGCGCAAAGAGCCATAAGAAACGGCCTCGACAAGCCCTATATCGGTAACATTGCTATAGTGAGCCAATGTTTGTTCAATGATCGGAGGGGCTTGAAAAAGCGGCTCTTCTTGCGCTACGGGCAAAGACGGCGCGCAACCAGAGAAAAAAGAGGAAAAGGCAAGAGTGGTCACAACAAGCGCAGCTGTATGAAAGGCGTTGAGGAGTGTTTCTCTTTTATGATTCTTGGTCATGCCTTTTGCATCCTTTTTAAAGTCTTTAACGATGGCTGTATATTAGCACAAAAAGGGGGAAAAAGAGTAAAAGAAAGAGCATCAATTTAATTTCATCGGCTGTTTTTCCCTATATCGTTAAGCTAGTTTAGTTCCGTAACTCCCCGTAGCGTCATTGCGAGGAGCCCATCGGGCGACGTGGCAATCCATCTCCTGAATTGGTAAACAAGGTCAAAGGTGGTAGGGGCAGGCGATGGATTGCTTCGCTCCCGTTGGTCGCTCGCAATGACGGAAGTGGGTATGACGGAAATGATACGATTTGACTATAACGCTTGCTTTTGTCGTTAAGGTAGCGAAGAATAAGCGTTTTTGCCCCTTGGCTTTCCTGAAAGAAAGGTTTTTTATGCGTCCTTCGTCTCGTGCTGCCAACCAGCTTCGTGCTGTTGAAATAATGCCTCACGCTGCCAAATATGCCGAAGGCTCCTGCCTTATCAAGATGGGCGACACGCATGTGCTGTGTACCGCTTCGGTCAGCGAAAAGGTTCCCGCTTTTATTAAAGGGTCGGGGCAAGGCTGGGTCACAGCGGAATATGGGATGCTGCCGCGCTCAACGCATGAGCGGATGGATCGCGAAGCGGCCAAGGGCAAGCAGTCCGGCAGAACGCAGGAAATCCAGCGTTTGATTGGTCGCGCCCTTCGCGCCGTGGTGGATCGCAAGGTTTTGGGCGAGATTCAGATCAAGGTCGATTGCGATGTCATCCAAGCCGATGGCGGCACGCGTACAGCCTCAATCACGGGGGGCTATGTCGCGCTGGCTTTGGCGTGCAAGTATCTTATGAAAACGGGCAAGCTATCGTCTTTTCCTTTGGTTGACACTGTGGGCGCTATTTCGTGCGGGTTGTATGAAGGCGTGGCCGTTTTAGATTTGGATTACGTTGAAGATTCGAATGCGCAGGCCGATGCGAATTTCGTCCTAACAGGCTCTGGCGCGATTGTGGAGGTGCAGGGTACGGCGGAGCAAGCTCCGTTTTCGGAGACGCAGTTTTTAGAGTTGATGGCGCTGGCGCGGGGCGGCATCGCCACCTTGAAAGAGGCGCAGCAAAAAGCGATAGGATAAGAGGCAAAAAAGGTGCGAATTTCGGTCAAAAAACTGCTGATTGCGACCCATAATAGGGGCAAATTGCGCGAGTTTCAGACGCTTTTGGCTCCCTTGAGGATAGAGGTTCTCTGCGCGGGGGATCTAGGCCTGCCAGAGCCGGAAGAAACAGGCGCAACCTTTGCCGATAACGCGCTTTTAAAGGCGCATGCCGCGATGAAAGCGACGGGACTGCCAACATTGGCGGATGATAGCGGGCTTTGCGTGAATGCGCTGGGCGGAGAGCCCGCCCTTCACACGGCGCGGTGGTGCGGGCTGCAAAAGGATCCGATGGTGGGCATGGAGCGCGTGCAAAAAGAGCTGGGCGATGCGGCGGATCGCAGCGCCTATTTTATTTGCGTGCTGGCGCTTGTGTTGCCGGATGGCGGGCAAGAAGAGGTTGTCGAAGGGCGCTGCGCGGGGAACATCGTTTGGCCGCCGCGTGGGACGCTGGGGCATGGCTATGATCCATTTTTTGTGCCCGATGGCCATGCCTGCACCTTTGGCGAAATGAGCGCGGCGGAAAAGCAGGCGATCAGCCATCGCGGCCATGCGCTGGAGAAGTTGCTGGCTTTGCTCACCACGCCATGACCCCCCTTTCCCTTTATATTCATTGGCCGTTTTGCGTTTCGAAATGCCCGTATTGCGACTTTAACTCACGCGTGTTGCCTTCGGCGTTAGAGGAAGAGGTGTGGCAAGCCGCCTATTGCGCTGAGCTTTCGCACTATGCGGTGCGGTTGCCTGATCGGGACATTGCGACGATTTATTTTGGCGGCGGCACGCCGTCCTTGATGCAGCCGCAAACCATTGCTGCGCTTTTGGACAAAATGGTGGCGCTTTGGCGGGTGCAGCAAAATTGCGAAATCACGCTAGAGGCCAATCCCTCATCATCCGAAAGCGGCAAGTTTCAAGCATTCAAAAAGGCGGGGGTGAACAGGCTTTCTCTTGGTGTGCAGGCTTTGGATGATGCCTCTTTGCGCTTTTTGGGGCGAGCGCATGATGCGCAGGCCGCGCGGGAAGCGATAGAAACGGCAGCAAAGACCTTTGACCGTTTTTCCTTTGACCTTATTTATGGCCGCGCAGGGCAAACGCCCGCCGCGTGGGAGGTCGAGCTTGGCGAGGCTCTTGCGTTTGGCGCCAAGCATATGTCTCTTTATCAGTTGACGATTGAGGAAGGCACGGCCTTTCACAAACGCGCCGCCAACGAAACGCTCACCGCGCCCGACGATGCCGCCGCGCAGATATATGAGGCAACGCAGGAAATCATGGCGGCGGCGGGCTTGCCCGCGTATGAGGTTTCAAACCATGCGGCGGCGGGGCAGGAAAGCCGTCATAACCTGACCTATTGGCATTACGATGATTATATTGGGATCGGCGCAGGGGCGCATGGCCGCTTTGTTGAGGGAGGCCAGCGCAGAACCACCGAAAATCATCGCAACCCAGAGAGGTGGGTGCAGCAGGTTGAGGAATCGCAACATGGCCGCGCCGAAGAAACGATCCTTGATCCAGAAACCGCAAAGCGCGAGGCGCTCATGATGGGGCTTCGCCTTGCCACGGGGATCGATAAGGCGGCGTGGCAGAGAAAATTTGCTGCACCTTTGGAAAAATATATTGCGCACC
>DYNT01000143.1 GCA_020720905.1 Micavibrio aeruginosavorus | reverse complement strand
TTATGCGGTTTGGCGGGGAAAAATTTTTCGGGTTTTCAAGCGGACGGACTATAACATAATGATATAAATCGTGGAAACGAGGTTTTTGCGATGGCACAAAAAGACAGGCGGAACAAAGAGCTTTCTTTTCGTTTTTGCCCTAGTTTTGCCATAGCTTTCTGCCATAATGCGCCCCATGAAAACGCCCTTGATCCTATTTCTTTATGCCGTTTTGCTTGTGAGTTATTTCTCCCCAGCTCATGCCAGCGACAACAACCTGTTGGGCACGGGCCTAGGCGCTGCCTTGGGCGGCTTTGCGGGCAGTCATATTGGCAAAGGCGATGGGCAATTAGCCGCCACGGGCGCAGGCGTTTTTCTGGGCGGCATGATCGGCAACAGCGTGTCGCACTCCATGCGGCAGACGCCTCGTATCCCTTCACACACGGCCTATCCTTCCTATAACACGGCCTATGAAACCTATCCTTCCTATGCTCCCAACTATGTCGCGCCCTATGACTATCCCATGGGAACGCGCGCTGATGCGCACGATTATGTTTACGTTCGCCCAGGCGCGGTTGAGTATTATTCCCCTCGTCAAACTGTGTTGGTAGAGGGAGGCTATGTCGGGGTTGCTCCGCTCACCTATCGTCAGCATCACCCCCAACGCCATCGCAACCGCCATTGCCGTGAGTTTACGCAAACGGTTCGCATCGATGGCCAAGCCCACGAAAGCTATGGGACGGCCTGTTTGCGCCCTGATGGCTCTTGGCAGATTGAGCCTTGATTGTCTTCTATGGCACACCCCTCTTCTCTTGACTGGCACTTGACCGACTTTGACTTTCACTTGCCGGAAGAGCGCATTGCCGCGCACCCCATCACGCCACGCGATGCCGCAAGGCTGTTGCATATCAATGGAACAGGGCGCGGCGATTATCACGTTTTTGACCTGCCCCATCTGCTACGCGAAGGGGATCTTCTTATCCTCAACGATACACAAGTCATCCCCGCACGCCTCTTGGGCTTGCGAGGCGAGGTGAAGGTTGAGGTGTTGTTGAATAAGGAAAAGAGGATTCAGGATTCAGGATTCGGGATCCAGAAAAACCTTTCTTCCCTGAATCCTGAATCCCGAGTCCTGAATCCTTCCATCTGGTCTGCCCTTGCCCGCCCCGGAAAGCGGCTAAAAGTGGGCGATACAATTATTTTTGCACCGGCCTTCACGGGCGAGATTGTTGAAAAACGCGAGGGGGGCGAGGTTCTGATCCGCTTTAACGCAGCACAAGAGGATTTGTTCACGCTGCTCAACCAACATGGTCATATCCCCCTGCCGCCTTATATCAAGCGGCCACAAGGCGACACGCCGGAAGATCGCACGCGCTACCAAACCGTGTATGCGCAGCGCGAGGGAGCGGTGGCCGCACCAACGGCTGGTCTTCATTTCACGCCAGAGCTTTTTGCCAACCTTGATGCCAAAGGCATCAAGCGCCAGCACGTCACCTTGCATGTCGGGGCGGGAACCTTCCTGCCCGTCAAGACCGAGCGCGTGGCCGATCACGTCATGCACGCCGAATGGGGCGAGATTACGCCCACCACGGCCGCCGCCATCAATGCAGCCAAGCAAGAGGGGCGGCGGATTGTCGCGGTGGGCACAACGTCCTTGCGTTTATTGGAAAGCGCAACAGACGAAGATGGCAGAGTGCATCCCTTTTGTGGCGAAACCTCCATCTTTATCACGCCAGGCTATCGCTTTCGCGCCGTGGATGCGATGCTCACCAATTTTCACTTGCCAAAATCAACGCTGTTTATGCTGGTAGCCGCACTGGCTGGACTGGACACCATGCGTGCGGCTTATGCTCACGCGATTAACAACGGCTATCGTTTCTATTCCTATGGCGATGCCTGTTTATTGGAAAAAAGCCCATGACATCCTTCTCCTTTTCTCTTCAAAAAACTGATGGCGCGGCGCGGCGCGGGCGCGTCACCACCGCGCATGGCACGTTCGAAACGCCAACCTTTATGGCCACCGCCACCGCCGCAACCGTCAAAGCGATGACCGTCGATCAAGTGCGAGGCACGGGCGCTGAGCTGGCCATTTGCAACACCTATCACCTGATGTTGCGCCCCTCGGCAGAGCGCGTGGCGGCACTGGGAGGCCTTCACACGTTCATGAATTGGGCAGGCCCCATCGTCACCGACAGCGGCGGCTTTCAGGTCATGTCACTGGCCAGCCTTCGCAAGCTGACCGAGGACGGCGTGACCTTTCAATCCCATGTGGATGGCAGCAAGCATAACTTGACGCCCGAACGATCTATGGAGATTCAGACCCTCCTTGATAGCGACATCACGATGGCCTTGGATGAATGCACGCCGCATCCAGCCACGCACGAAGTCGCCGCCGAGTCCATGCGCCGCTCGATGCGCTGGGCACAGCGTTGCCGTGAGGCCTTTCAGCAACGCGAGGGCTATGGCCTGTTTGGCATCGTGCAGGGCAGCACTTACGAAGACCTTCGCGCCGAGTCTGTTAGGGCTCTGAACGACATCGGCTTTGATGGCTTTGGCATTGGGGGGCTTGCGGTCGGCGAGGGGCAAGAGGCCATGTTCCGCGTTCTGGATTTTACCATGCCGCTGGTTCCCACGGACAAGCCGCGCTATCTGATGGGGGTTGGCACGCCGTCCGATATCGTGGGCAGCGTCATGCGCGGCATCGATATGTTCGATTGCGTGATGCCAACGCGTGCGGGACGCACAGGGCGCGGCTATACCCATCGTGGCACGATCAACATTAAAAACGCCCGTCACGCCGCCGATCCTCGCCCCCTTGATGAGCGCTGCACCTGCCCCACGTGTCAGCATTACTCACGCGCCTATTTGCATCATCTGTTCCGTTGCGAAGAGATTTTGGGGCCGATGCTACTCACGCAACATAATTTGCACTACTATCAAATGCTGATGCAATCCATTCGCGGCGCGATTGAACAGGGTGCGATGCAAGCCTTTGCCGCCGCGTTCGCCGCCGATCAAACTTTGGGGGACGTTAGCCCTCTCCTTGAAACTAAAAAGGGATAGGCCATAGCTATAAGAAGAAGAATCGTCCCAATTTTTAGAAACTTCTCGAATTTTTGCTTCCGCAAAACGGCGATTCAGAAAAGCGTTTGTTTTCAAT
>DYNT01000142.1 GCA_020720905.1 Micavibrio aeruginosavorus | reverse complement strand
CGAAAAGAGCGTCAATGCTTGACTTCAACATGATCAAGAGCTTCCCGCGTGTGCCGCGAGATGATGACTTCCTCATTCGTTGGAATCACCCAAACTTGAATCTTGCTGTCCTCCGATGAAAGCATCACTTCCTGCCCACGCGGCGCGTTCGCATTTTTGTCGGCATCATAGCGAACACCCATCCAAGCCAACGATTCCAAAACTTGGGCGCGAATGGTCACGGCGTTTTCGCCCATGCCTCCCGTAAAGACAAGCGCCTCCGCGCCGCCCAAAAGGCTGATCAAGCCAGCCCCTTCCTTGGTGATGCGAAGACAGAACAAGTCAACGGCTTCCCGCGCATTGGGGGAATCGCTTTTAAGCAAAACGCCCATGTCGTTGCTGATCCCCGACACGCCACGAAGGCCGGAATCATGATACAGCATCCGCTCAATCGCGGGCTCATCCAACTTGGCCTCGCGCAGGAAATATAAAATCACGCCAGGATCAAGCGATCCGGGGCGCGTCCCCATCATCAGGCCATCCAACACCGAAAAGCCCATCGATGTCGTAAAGCTTTTGCCCCCCTCCATCGCGCACATGCTGGCGCCATTGCCAAGATGCATGACAAGGGTCTTGCCCGCATAAGCGGCAGGAGCGACCGCTTTCATACGTCCGGCAATATATTCATAAGATAAGCCATGAAAGCCATAACGCCGCACGCCTTTTTCATGCCAAATGCGCGGAATGGGATAGCGCGTCTGCAAAGAAGGAACCGTCGTATGAAACGCGGTATCAAAACAGGCGACCTGCGGCACGTTGGGGCGAATGGATTGGATAAATTCCACAATGTCCAAGTTAAACGGCTGGTGCAAAGGCGCCAAAGGAATAAGCGTCTTCAAGTACGCAAGGATATAAGGCCTGACGACAGAGGGCTTGGCCAAATCGCCGCCATGCACAACGCGATGCCCAACGCCGACCAACGCAATATCAGGCATAATCTCATCAAGCCAATCCAAAAGGATACGCGCCGCATCCGAAGGCGACTTGCAAATCTCGTCCGTTACAACGGGCTGCGTTTTACCATCAACGCCAGATCCCTTGGCTTCAAAAACGGCCTTCGTGCCAATGCCCGTGATCGAGCCGCGCCCGATACAATCATCCTGCGCCCCAACGAACAAGGCAAACTTCAGACTCGATGAGCCCGCATTCATGACCAAAACGGCGGTGTTCTGTTCCATATTTTATTCTCCCATCCGGCTTTTTTGTTCAATGTTCGCCAACACCGCCAAAGCGGCAGAGGCAAGGCGCGCATGGGGCGGGTCAGCGCGGCTTGTGAGCATAATGGGAACCTTAGCGCCCAAAACGATTCCGGCCGCTTCAGCCGCGCCAAGATAGGCCAGTTGTTTGGCCAGCATATTGCCTGCTTCGATATTGGGAACGATCAAAACATCGGCCTGTCCCGCCACCCGCGATTCAATGCCCTTAATCTTCACCGCTTCCATGCTGATCGCGTTATCAAAAGCCAGTGGGCCATCCAACGTCGCGCCGACAATCTGCTTGCGATGCGCCATCTTGCATAGGATCGCCGCATCCATCGTCGCTGGCATACCAAAGCTCACCGTTTCCGCAGCAGCCAAAATGGCCACCTTAGGATCCAAAAGCCCCAGCGCATGCGCCATATAAATGGCATTTTGCGTGATGTGCTTCTTGCTCTCCAGATCGGGGGCGATATTCAGCGCCGCGTCTGAAATCAAAAGCGGAAACTTATACGTCGGCACGTCCATCACAAAAATATGGCTCATCCGGCTTTCCGTGCGTAGGCCGCGTTCTTTATGAACAACAGCCCCCATCAATTCATCCGTATGAAGGGCTCCCTTCATCAACGCGCCAACCTTGCCTTCTCGCGCCATAGCAACGGCCACAATGGCGGCTTCATGGCTGTGTTCAACGTCAACAATCTCACAGCCCTCAAGAGAAACGCCCACCGCTTCGGCAGCCGCCTTAATTTTGGCCTCAGGCCCGACCAAAACGGGGAAAATCAAACCGGCCTTACGCGCTTCATCCATGCCCGTCAAAGACGTGGCATCGCAAGGATGTACCACGGCGGTGCGCAACGGCTCATGCCCCTGCGCCTTTTCAATCATCAAGCCCATGCGATCATGATGCAGAATGCTCACCTCAGGCAGGTCTTGGCAGCTATGGCTTATTTTTTCCAACGGCGCCAAAACGGTGGCGATGCCGATGATAACCTCTTCAGCGCGTTGATTGATGCCGATACAATTCAACGTAACGGTTTTGTGGTCAGAATCTTTTGACGCCACGGTCACCGTAACCTCAATCGTGTCATCGGGGCGCACGGGTTTAAGAAACTTGATGCCTTGCTCTAAATACACTGTGCCAGGGCCTGGCAATTTGGTTCCCAAAACCGCCGAGAACATCGCCCCGCTGAGCATACCATGCGCGACAACGCCATGAAAACGCCCCTTAAACGAAAAGTCTTCGTCAAGGTGCGAGGGGTTGTTATCCCCTGACACAACGGCAAAAAGCTCAATATCGCGTCGGGTCAGCTTGCGCGTGATCTTGGCGGAATCGCCGACATTGATTTCATCAAACGTCTTGTTTTCAAGAAGAGTCTCTGTCATGGGCTGGATCCATTCACTATGAGAAACAAAAAACGAAGGAGGGAGACGGCACCGTTCCTCCAAACAAAAGAAAAGACGCACGCCAAAGGCTAGGCCTCCTTTGTACATTAACCATAACCGTTTGTCAGCTTGAACTTGTAAGAGAGGCTAAAATTTAAGTTTTTAGGGTCGATTGTGCCGAAAACAGCACGCCCTCTGCCGGAGCCTTAAGCGGCGTAAATCAACTTGTTATAAAGCGCGATCATTTGCTCGGTCACCGCCTTGCGCGTGTACGTACGGCTGTAGGTGTCAAAGCCTACGGCAATCAGACGGCGACGCAAAGGCTCATCCGTCAAGGCGCGATCAAGCGCCTTGCCCAACGCTTCAGGATCATCAATAGGAACCAAAAGGCCGTTTTGACCGTCCTCAACATGAGCCGCAGGGCCTGCGCTTTTGGCCGCAACCAAGGGCGTTCCCGCCGCCCACGCCTCTAGGATAACGGTTCCAAACGGCTCATAGCGCGAGGGCAAAACGCAAACAGTAGCCGCCCGCA
>DYNT01000141.1 GCA_020720905.1 Micavibrio aeruginosavorus | reverse complement strand
AATAAAACAAGCATGAAAGAGAAACCAAACGGGATGCCCGCTTTTTTGAATCATTTTATTGGACGCAGTCTATGCAGTCTATAAAGCCTGCCCAAAGGTTTTTTTGGGCAGGCTTTTTCAAAAATTCTTACGCAGAATCCTTATTGATTGAAGGGGGGAGCCTTCAACTCTTTCAAAACCGTTGTCAGCGCGGCAAGATCCAGCGGTGCGATAAAGCCTTGGATTTCTGCTTTTTTCGCCTCTGACGAATCAGCCTTGATGGCCAAAAGCGTTTCCTTCAGCTTTTGCGTCACGGCAGGATCCGCCCCGTCACGCGCCACAATCATCCATTCAGGATAAAGCGGCGTTGAGTGCACTTCGGGGAATGAATCCTTGATCTGATCCACAAGCACGAAGTCATCCATCTTGATCAATCCGCTTTTGGCCATCGATTCCAAAACGCCCGTCCGCGCAAATCCCGCATCGAACAAACCAGCCTTCACCGCCAAAATAATGCTGTCCTGTTTTTTGGCAATGACAAACGCAGCAAAATCCTTGTCAGGATTAAGACCCTTCTTCATCAGCTCATACGCTTGGAAAATATAAGCGCCCGCCGAGTCCTTGGTATAGGACATGATCTTTTTGCCCTTCATATCTTCGATTTTTGTGATGCCGCTGGCCTTATTGGCAAAAATAACGCCGCCAAACTCTGTGCCTTTTTTGGTTTTAATCGACACCAAAGGCTGTGCCTGATACTTTTCATGCAAAGCAGCGGCAATTACAGGATTGGTGACCAGATAATCCACTTTCTTATCGATAAAAGCTTGAAGCGCAGCATCAACATTAACAGGGGTTAAAGCCAATTCTTCCCCAACTTCTTTTGCAAGATAGCTGGTCATATCGGTCCATTCCTCACGGCATTTCAATTCTCCACGATTATAGGCAACGCCAAAGTTGGCCGCCGCTTGGGCAAAAGACGGCATCAGAAAAAGAGCAAGCGATAGAAAAAGGGCTGTTTTTTTCATGGGAGGATCCTCATAGGTTGGAGAACAAGAAGGAGACAGGAAGGACGATCCGCTTCAGACTATAGTCCGTCCGCTTGAAAAGCCGAAAAATTTTTCCCCGCCAAGCCGCATAAAGCAAAGAGAAACAAGCAAACGCGGCCAAAAAGTTTTCGAGTTTTTAAGTTGACGTAGCATTAAGTCAAGTTGGTAAACAACAGATTAACGCACACACCTGCAACCAACAGGAACAACGTGATAAGACTCTCATCACCATCAGGCGTTTTTTATGGCAACGAACCCTGATTGATCAATCTTGCCACAAAAAATCCATCAAGGCCACCTTTTTCCGACCAATGGCAAGGCAGGCAGCGCACGTCACCGACAGGCGATAACAACTCAGCACAGCCGCCAATTTCTTGTGCCAGAATAGGGTCACGCTTAAACCTTGGATGACGAGAGAGGAAGGCCTCCACCTGCCCTTCCGCTTCTTCCGGTTGCAAGGAACACACGGCATAAATCATCGTGCCATCGGGTGCCAAGACAGAGGCCGCCACATGATCCAGCAGCTTGGCTTGCAGCGCGGCCATACGCGTCACGTCTTCGGGCGTTTTCAAGCGCTGCACATCGGGATGACGGCGGATTGTGCCCGTGGCTGAACAAGGCGCATCCAGCAAAACATTATGCACCTTATCGCCAAGCTTAAGCGTCAGCGCATCGGCACAAAACACGGCGGCCTCTAACTTGGTGCGCGCCAGATTTTCATTCAGCCGCACAAGCCTCTTTTCCGAACGATCCACCGCCGACACGCGCGCGCCACGCACAGCAAGCTGCAACGTCTTGCCCCCAGGCGCCGCGCATAAATCCATCACGCGGTGATCTTCAATGTCTTTTAAAAGGGTGGCGGGAATCGCCGCTGCCGCATCTTGCACCCACCACGCGCCCTCCTTAAAGCCTTCCAAATCCTGCAAAGCCACGCTGCCGTCAAGACGCAGGCTTCCCGTCGGCAACAACGTCGCGCCTAGCTTTTTCGCCCACTCTTGCGGAGCGCTTTTAACCGAGATATCCGTCAGCGCTTCCCCTAAATGAGCCAACGCAATGTCCCGCGCCAGCGCCGTGCCATAAGCCTGCCGCCACGACAGCCAAAGCCAATCGGGCGTGTTAAGCCGCGCCGCATCTTGCGCCTTGACCAAAGCTTCGCCTTCACGCGTCAAGCGGCGTAAAATGGCATTGATCAGCCCTTTATAAGGAAGGGTCGCGCTATTTTCTGCGGCGACTTCAACAATCGTATCAACAGCCGCATGATGGGGCGTTCCAAGAAATAAAATCTGCGCCGCGCCAAGACGCAGCAAATCCATCACGGGGGCTTTGATGTCTTGCTGTTTCTCAAGGCAGGCTTTAACCGCCGCGTCAATCTGCCCCAAACGCCGCAGCACACACGCCACAAGGGCATGAACAAAAGCGCGATCACGCTTTTCTAACGCTGTAAGAGGCTCATGACGCGCCATGGTTTCGTCAAGCGCTTGCCCTTTACGCAAAACCATCTGCAAGATATCAACGGCAATGGCACGAGAAGAAACGTCTGTTTTTTTCATGAAACTCTCTTAACCCAAAGAGGCGCGGTTACGATGATGACGCGCTTTAATAACGACGACGTTGGGAACTTCGCGTGGCATAGGCACGACATGAGCCACAAGACCCTTGCGGACATGATAATAGATATCGGCACAAGAAATCTTTGACGGAAAACAAATCGCACGCACCAATCGTTATACAAATGAAGCCCTATTTTTTCACCATTAGCGTTGACAACGCCATCAGGGAACAACACACCTCCTGGAATTGGCATTACGGTCATAACCATGCTCCTCTTAAGTGTTTTTTTTACTTTGCTTGGCAAGGGCATCAAACGCAAGCAGATTTTCAACAAGCGCGGGGAAATCCTTAAACGCCACCATATTGGGGCCGTCCGAGGGCGCATGATCGGGATCGGGATGCGTTTCGATAAACACCGCCGCCACGCCCACGGCCACCGCCGCACGCGCGAGCGCCGCAACAAAGCGGCGCTCACCGCCGCTGCACTCGCCCTTGCCACCTGGTTGCTGCACGGAATGGGTCGCATCGAACACAACGGGATAGCCCGTCTCGGCCATGATCGGCAGGCTGCGCATATCGGACACCAGCGTGTTGTAGCCAAAGCTC
>DYNT01000007.1:3821-19145 GCA_020720905.1 Micavibrio aeruginosavorus | reverse complement strand
ATGCGGTTTGGCGGGGAAAAATTTTTCGGGTTTTCAAGCGGACGGACTATACCAACCGCCCGATGCATTGACTCATAGCGCCTTAACGGGATTTTCTTCTATCCCCTTCTCCGTCATCCCGCACGAAGTCCCGCGTAGAGCGGGATGACGAGAGGGGGCAACAAAAAAGCCCGATGTTTCCATCGGGCTTTTTCTTGAGGGCAAGAAAAGAAAGCTTATTTCTTTTCTTCTTTCTTCGCAGGCGCTTTTTCCTTCAGCGGCGTGCCGTCAAAGTTAAAGCGCTCAACCTTGGCTTTGGCCTGCATATCCTTGACAAGCTGGCTGACCAGTTCCTGACCGACTTGGTTCATGATCTGATCCTTCACCTCAGCCAAAGGTGGAGGAGAAGATTTGCGGCGGTCTTCCAATTTAATGACGTGATAGCCAAAATCCGTCTTAACGGGCTTTTCGCTAAGGTCGCCAACCTTCATGGCAAAAGCAGCCTCAGCAAACGGCTTGACCATCGCTGTGCGCGGGAAATAGCCAAGATCGCCGCCCTGCTTGGCCGAGCCAGAGTCCTTCGATTTTTCAGTAGCAAGCTTGGCAAAATCAGCGCCATCCTTAATCTGCTTCAAAAGAGCCTCGGCTTCGGCTTCGGTTGGCACCAAAATATGACGCGCACGCACTTCATCTTCTGGTTTAAACTTGGCCGACAGCTCATCATAACGAGCCTTAACCTTGTCATCGGTAATCTTGGGCGCAACAGCCTTGCGCACATAAACGTCAGCCACAATCTGCGCTTCGGCATCCTTGACGCGCTCCTCGACTTCCTTGTCATTTTGCAATTTGTCGTCATAGCCCTTCTTGGAAATCAGCTTGGTCACAATCGCCTTTTCAAGAAGCTGAGGATAAAGGACTTGGGGAGGCATCTGCGCCGCCTGAGAGCCCAACCCTTGCAGTTCGCGCACGATTTCTGAACGCGTGATGGCGTCGCCATTGACACGCGCAACAACCGGATCATCGCCAGAGACAGGCGCTTTATCCGCTGCAACAACAGGCAGCGCCACAGCGCCAAGAGCCAAAGCCAACGCGGCCATACGAAGCATTTTAGACATAGGGTATCCCTTCCTTTTAAGACAAACCGGATAATTCCGTGATGCGAATCTAACGACCAAATTGTGGCATGATTAGGGAAAGGCAGCAATCATGAAAAACGGAAAAAACGAGGGGGGTGCTTAAACCCGACGGAAGATCAAGCTTGCGTTGGTTCCGCCAAAACCAAAAGAATTGGAGAGAACGATATTCATCGTCTTTTCTTTGGCCTTAAGGGGAACAAGGTCGATGCCCTCGCACGCTTCGGAACAATTTTTCAGATTCAGCGTCGGCGGTACGATGCCGCTTTGCATCGCCTTCAGGCAATAGATCGCCTCAACCGCGCCCGCCGCGCCCAGCAAATGGCCAATGGCGGACTTGGTGGACGACATCGTCGCTTGATCCACCGCAGAGCCAAGGAGGCGCTTAACCGCCCGCACTTCAATCTCATCGCCCAGCGGCGTTGATGTGCCATGCGCGTTGATATAATCGATTTGGTCGGGCGTGATCCCCGCGCGCGCCACAGCGGCCTTCATCGCACGATAACCGCCATTGCCGTCTTCGGCAGGCGCCGACATGTGATAGGCATCGCCCGAAAGGCCATAGCCAATGACTTCGCCATAAATCTTCGCACCGCGCTTTTTGGCGTGTTCATACTCTTCTAATACGACAACGCCCGCGCCCTCGCCCATTATGAAGCCATCGCGCCCCGTATCATACGGGCGTGAGGCCTTGTCTGGCGTATCGTTATAAGATGTGGACAAAGCCCGCATAGCGCAAAAGCCCGCCATGCCGATACGGCAAACAGCAGCCTCAGCCCCGCCCGCCACCATAACATCGGCATCGCCCATCGCGATAAACCGCGCCGCATCACCGATAGAGTGCGAACCCGTCGCACACGCCGTTACGACGGAATGGTTGGGGCCACGCAAGCCGTGCTTAATGGAAACTTGCCCCGAGGCCAGATTGATCAAGCTGCGAGGAATAAAAAAGGGTGACACGCGCCGCGCTCCCTTTTCCTTTAAGACAAGCGATGTCTCATAAATCTCATTCAGCCCGCCGATACCAGACCCGATAAGAACGCCCGCGCGTTCCCGCGCTTCGTCGTTTTCGGGAACATAGCCAGAATCCGCCATCGCCTCATCAGCCGCCGCCATCGCAAAATGGATAAAGATATCCATTTTCTTCTGGTCCTTCGGCTCAATAAAGCGATCGGGATTAAACTGATCCGCCGCATCGCCACGCGGAACCTGCCCCGCCACTTGGCTGGGCAAATCCGCTGTGTCAAAGCTTGTGATTTTGCCGATACCCGATTGCCCCGCAATCAAGCGAGACCAATTGATATCCACACCAACGCCAAGCGGCGAAAGCATCCCAAGACCTGTTACGACGACTCGTCTCATGTTTTTCACTGTCCTACGGCAGGGCAGAAAATCGACTTAATCGACTTTTTTCTGATTGATGAACTCGACCACATCCTTGACGGTCACGATCTTCTCCGTGGCATCATCGGGGATCTCAACACCGAACTCTTCTTCAAAGGCCATAACAAGCTCAACGGTATCCAAGCTGTCAGCGCCCAGATCATCGATGAAGCTGGCATTGTCCGTGACTTTGGCCGCATCGACGCCCAAATGTTCGATGACAATCTTCTTCACGCGTTCTGCAATATCACTCATGATCTGTTCAACCTTCTTTTGTTGATAAAACGACGGCAAGGGACGGGAACCACAAACATGCCAAAGCACAGCCTAACATGCCAGAAAAAGATTCGCCCTTACGCAGGAGGCTCTTTCTCTATGCCGTGATGATCCGGCTGTCCAGAAAATTAACGCGAAAGTGTACAAAAAAAATTTATTATATACCCCTCTTGAACTATTTTGGGTATGGGCGATCCAAAATCGGGCAAAGTTTACAAAAGTGTTATAAATCAAGGGGTTAGCAACATCCCCGATTCGGGTCAGTTTCGTTCTATTTCAAAGGGTTACGGCATTAACTTTGAGCTGAAGGCGACCGAGAGGCACTATCCCACGCTCTTGGGGCTGAGAATCGATGTTTTTTTGCTAACGCATTGATAACAATTAATTCCTGTTTTGTTTTTTTATACCCATTATTCGGGTTGAGACAGGCCTTCTATCAAGGCGTGGGGGTTATTTCGTCCCTTTTTTCTTTTTGCATTTGGCGGCGCACATAAAAAATACGAGCCCCAACAATAAGAACAAAAACGATCAGGCACGCGATCATAAAGCCGCGCACCTCAGAATGGACGGAATCCTCATCGCCCAGTCCCATACGCTGCATCATATCGCCAAACAGATACCCGCCGCCGCAGAACACAAGCGACCACAGGGTTGATGCCAAAGCGTTCAGCACAAAGAAACGCCTCCACGACAGATGGCTCATCCCGACCGCAAGGGCGCTGATATTCCGCACGCCGTACATAAAGCGATAGGAGAGGATAAAAGAAACGGAGAATTTCTCAAGGATACAGAGAATCTTGTTCAGCTTGGGCTGAAGCTTGGGAAAGCGCGCCACAACCCGCCATCCATAATAACGCCCGATAAAAAACATCACTTGATCGCCGATGAGGCTTCCCAGTGCTGCCGCCAAAAACAAGAGGCGTATATCCAGAAGGTCATGACTGGCCGCAAGGCCAGCGAAAATGACAAAGGTTTCCCCCTCCAGCGCTGTCCAGATAAGCGTGAACAGATAAAACAGATTGCCCTGCTCGCGTATCAAATCAAGGATGTGGTTCATTCAGAAAAACCCTACCTAAACAGAACTTTGACAATCTCATAGGTTTTAAGGCCCTTAGGAGTGTTGACTTCGACGCTCTCCCCCATGTCTTTGCCAATCAAGGCGCGTGCCAACGGTGAGGAGATGGAGAGAAAGCCTTTTTTAATATCGGACTCTTCATCCCCGACAATCTGATAGGTCATTTCGTCTTCCGTATCTTCATCGATCACAACAACCGTTGCGCCGAACAGCACTGTCGTGCCCGATAATTTAGAAACATCGATGATTTCTGCGCGGCCAATCTTGTCATCAAGGTCTTGGATGCGGCCTTCCACAAAGCTTTGGCGTTCACGCGCAGCATGGTATTCAGCATTTTCTTTAAGATCGCCGTGTTCACGCGCCTCGGCAATCGCCTTGATAATGGCGTGACGCTCAACATTCTTCAGGTGCTTCAATTCTTCTTCAATACGCTGATAGCCCTGCGCCGTCATGGGAACTTTGTCTGTCATCGCTGACCCTCACCTTTCACAAGGGGGTTAAAAAAGCAAAACACGCCTCCCCCTCTTGTCACCCGATGGCAGCAAGAGAAGACGCGTTTTTCCGAATCGTTAACGATTAGCTTCCTGAAGATACGACTGAAGCGATTCAACTTCAAGCGAATCGGCGCGAAGCGCCGCAATAGCCTCCACCGCCGCCTTAGCCCCCGCCATTGTCGTGTAATGAGGGATACCAACCATCAGCGCTGTACGCCGCAGGCTAAAGCTATCCTCCAACGTCTTGGCGCCTTCCGCCGTCGTATTGATCATCAACTGCACTTCGCCGTTAATCATGGCGTCCACGATATGCGGCTGACCTTCATAGACCTTATTGATGCGCGTGACGGCGACATCCGCCGCCGCCAAAGCCTTGGCCGTGCCGCCCGTCGCGATCAACGAAAAGCCCATCGCAACCAAGCGCCGCGCCAGCGCAATGGTCGTGGCCTTATCCTGATCCTTGACCGAGATAAAGCACACGCCGCTTTTCGGCAGTTTCAACCCCGCGCCCAATTGAGCCTTGGCATAGGCGTGGGCAAAATCGCGATCAAGGCCCATCACCTCGCCCGTTGATTTCATCTCTGGCCCCAAGACGATGTCCACGCCCGCAAACCGCGCAAAAGGAAACACGGGCGTTTTGACCGCCATGCGGTGCGGCGCACGGAACGTGATCTTTTCATTGACAACGATGGCCGCAAGGCTCTCGCCCGCCATCACGCGCGCGGCCAGCTTGGCAATTGGCACGCCGATAGCCTTAGCCACAAAAGGAACTGTTCGGCTGGCGCGAGGGTTGACCTCTAGGATAAACACCTCGTCCTCTCTGACGGCAAACTGCACGTTCATCAGCCCCACAACGCCGATGCCCCGCGCGAGCGCTTCCGCTTGGCGCGTGATTTCAGCCACCGTCGCAAGCGACAGCGAATAAGGCGGCAGCGCGCACGAGCTATCACCCGAATGGATGCCCGCTTCCTCGATATGTTCCATGATGCCCGCGACAAAGACCGAGTCCTTATCGGCCACCACGTCCACGTCCACCTCAATCGCGTTTTGCAGATAGTGATCGATCAAAACAGGATTATTGCCAGACGCTCGCACCGCTTGGCCGATATAGCGGCGCAAGCCTTGGGCGTCATAGACGATTTCCATCGCCCGCCCGCCCAGCACATAAGAGGGGCGAATAACCACGGGATAGCCAACCCTCTCGGCCACTTTCTCTGCCTCTTCCGCGCTACGCGACAGGCCGTTGGCGGGTTGCTTGAGCTTCAAGTCTTTCAGCAAAACTTGGAAACGCTCACGATCCTCGGCAAGGTCAATGGCATCAGGCGTCGTGCCAAGGATAGGAATGCCTTCCGCTTGCAGAGCATGGGCAAGGCGCAGCGGCGTCTGCCCGCCGAACTGCACCATCACGCCAAGCAGCGTGCCACGCGATTGCTCTACGCGCACGATTTCGCTCACGTCCTCAGCCGTGAGCGATTCAAAGTACAAGCGATCCGACGTGTCATAATCCGTTGAAACGGTTTCAGGGTTGCAGTTAACCATGATGGCCTCAAACCCCGCCGCGCGAAGCGCCATCACCGCATGGACACAGCAATAATCAAACTCGATCCCCTGCCCGATCCGGTTCGGCCCGCCGCCAAGGATCATCACCTTCTTTTTATCGGAAGGCCGCGCTTCGCAGAAGGAGTGCGCAGTCATTAAACCACCCTCCCCTTGCGGGAGGGTCGAAAACGCGCCAGCGTCTTCGGGGAGGGGTTCCTTTTCGCAACAAGCCTGACCCCTCCCCGAAATTGCTTCGCAATTTCGTGCCCTCCCGCAAGGGGAGGGCGATTTATTATGATTATTGGTCACAGGAAAACATCCATACGATGGCTCATAGGTCGAATAGAGGTATGACGTGTCCGAGGCAAACTCAGCCGCGCAGGTATCGATGCGTTTGAACACAGGCGCGATGCCAAGAGCGCGACGCGCCGCCGCCATGTCGCTTTCCGTTCTGCCCGTCAGTTGCGCGAGCCGCGCATCACTAAAGCCCATGGCTTTCAGATTCAAAAGGCCACGCTTGTCGGTTGGCAGACCGCCGCCGCGCACACGCGCCTCGGCCTGAATGATCCCGTCAACCTGCCGCACGAACCACGGATCGTATTTGCAAATGGCGCAAATGGCCTCCACAGCCATGCCGTGACGCAGCGCCTGCGCGATGACAAGGAGGCGATCAGGCGAAGGCTTGGCCAACGCCGCATGAAGGGCTGGCGCACCGTCACTCTCCCCTTCAATCGCGATTTCATTCAAACCCGTCAGGCCTGTCTCCAACCCGCGCAAAGCTTTTTGCAGCGACTCTTGGAAGGTGCGGCCAATCGCCATCACCTCGCCCACCGATTTCATCGCCGTGGTTAAAAGAGCCTCTGTTCCGGGAAACTTTTCAAACGTGAAGCGCGGGATCTTGGTTACCACATAATCAATCGTCGGCTCAAACGCCGCAGGGGTCACGCCCGTGATATCATTCATCAGCTCATCCAGCGTATAGCCAACGGCGAGTTTGGCCGCAATCTTGGCAATCGGAAAACCCGTCGCCTTACTGGCCAGTGCCGAGGAGCGGCTGACACGCGGGTTCATCTCAATCACCACCAAACGGCCATCGGTTGGATTAAGCGCGAACTGCACGTTCGATCCGCCCGTATCCACGCCAATCTCACGCAGCACAGCAATGGAGGCATTACGCATGATCTGATATTCTTTATCCGTGAGCGTCAGCGCAGGCGCGACCGTGATGCTGTCGCCCGTGTGAATGCCCATCGGATCGACGTTTTCAATCGAGCAAATGATGATGCAGTTGTCCTTGGTATCGCGGACAACCTCCATCTCGTACTCTTTCCAGCCAAGGACGGATTCCTCCACCAGAACTTCGCTGGTCGGGCTGGCGTCAAGGCCGCTCGCCACAATCTCATTGAACTCGGTGCGATTATAAGCGATGCCGCCGCCCGTTCCGGCCAGCGTAAAGCTGGGGCGAATAATTGCGGGCAACCCGATTTCCGCCAACGCCGCCAAGCCTTCATCCATCGTATGCACAATCTGGCTTTTGGGACTGGTCAGGCCAATCTTGTCCATCGCGTTACGGAACAGCAAGCGATCCTCGGCCTTTTCAATGGCTTCACGCTTCGCGCCGATAAGCTCAATGTTCAGGCGTTCAAGCGTGCCATCTTTTGCGAGCGCCATCGCGGTATTCAGCGCCGTCTGCCCGCCCATGGTGGGCAGGATCGCATCGGGACGCTCTTTTTCCAAAACCTTGGTCACCATCTCTGGCGTGATCGGCTCAATATACGTCGCATCCGCCACATCGGGATCCGTCATGATCGTGGCAGGGTTGGAATTGATGAGGATGATGCGATAGCCTTCGCTGCGCAACGCCTTGCACGCTTGCACGCCAGAATAATCAAACTCGCACGCTTGTCCGATGACGATGGGACCAGCGCCGATAATGCAAATAGATTTAAGGTCAGTTCTTTTGGGCATTTTCTCTCCTAAAGGGCATTCAGCATTCGGCAATCAGCATTTAGCATCTGGCATTTAGCATTTAGGGGGGATCAATTTTTTCTCTAAGCCCTGCATCATTCCATTCAGCATCCTATTAACTTCAGCAATTTGATCCTGAATTGGCTGCGCGTTTTTTGCATCAATATACCCCAGATTCTCGGCTATAAGCATTTGTGTTTCCAACTCGGCAGAAGAACCATAGGCTATATTCAGATAACGAAGAAAATCCTTTGTACTCCGCTTTCCTCTTCCTTCTGCAATGTTGGAAGGTATCGAAACAGCTGCGCGGCGCATCTGACTCGTCAGACCATACATCTCATCTTTCGGCAGGCTCTTGGTTAACAGATAGATTCTTGTTACCAACGCCATGGACTTTTTCCATACATCCAAATCTTTAAACCCATGTACTGTCATTTTTTTCCCTTCCCTAAATGCCAAATGCCAGATGCTAAATGCTTCATCATCATCGCCACAAATCTCTCAAACAGGTAATGCGAGTCATGCGGACCAGGAGACGCTTCGGGATGGTACTGCACCGAAAAGGCTGGCTTGTCCTTTAGGCGAAGGCCTTCATTGCTGCCATCAAACAGACTGACATGCGTGACTTCGGCGTTGGCTGGCAGCGTTTCGGGGATGACCATAAAGCCGTGGTTTTGGCTGGTAATCTCCACCTTGCCCGTTTGCAAATCTTTGACCGGATGGTTCGCGCCGCGATGGCCACGCGGCATTTTTGTCGTGCGCCCACCCAAAGCGAGGCCGAGCATCTGGTGGCCAAGGCAAATCCCGAACAGCGGAATGCCCGCCTCCAAAACCTTGCGGATCACAGGCACGGCATAAACGCCCGTCGCCGCAGGATCACCAGGGCCGTTGGACAGAAACACGCCATCGGGCTTCAGTTTCATAATCTCATCAAACGATGTTTGCGCAGGCACAACCGTCACGCGGCATCCCGCGCTGACAAGACACCGCAGAATGTTGCGCTTCGCACCGTAGTCGATAGCGACAACATGATAGCATTTAGCATTTGGCATTTGGCATTTAGGGGGAGTGGTTCCATTGGTGCATTCTTCTCCCTGAATGCTAGATGCTAAATGCCAAATGCTTTCTTCCCATTCATGCACCTTTCCGCACGTGACTTCGAGCGCCAGATCCATGCCATCCAGCCCCGCCCATGCGGCGGCTTCTTTCTTGAGGGCGTCCATGTCAAACACGCCATCAGGCGCATGGCAAATCACGCCGTTCGGCGCGCCGCCATCGCGGATGCGGGCGGTGAGCGCACGGGTATCAATGCCCGAAAGGCCAATAAGATTGTTTTTCTTCAGCCACGCATCAAAATGTTCTGCCGCCCGCCAATTCGATGGTTCGCTCACATCGGTGCGGACGATAAGACCTCGCGCCGCCACGCGGCCTGCCTCAACGTCCACCTCATTCGTGCCAACGTTGCCAATATGGGGAAAGGTAAAGGTGATAATCTGCCCCGCATAGCTGGGATCGGTCAGGATTTCCTGATACCCCGTCATGGAGGTGTTAAAGCACACCTCGCCCACCGCTTTGCCGCTTGCGCCGAAGCCGGAGCCAAAAAAAACCGTCCCATCGGAAAGAACGAGGACGGCGGAAGGGAAAACTTCTTTTGAATCACGCGGCGGCGTGCTATTTCGGTGCTGCAAGGGCAACGGCGTGGTCATAAGGCTCCAACTTTTTATGGGGTTTAGGTCAAACGACCAGACCATATGCCCCCTGCTCTTGTTTTGCAAGAGTGAATGACAGAATTTTGAAAGGAAAGACCATGCTGCGCGAAGACCTAACAGAAGCCATGAAAACCGCCATGCGGGCCAAGGATGAAAAGGCACTGGGAACCATTCGCATGGTGCTGGCCAAGCTGAAAGACCTTGATATCGCGGCGCGGCCTTCGGGCAATGCCATAGGCATCACCGAAGATCAGATTCTTTCCATGATGCAAGGCATGATCAAGCAGCGGCGTGAATCAATCGCCCTTTACCAAAAAGGCGGACGCCAAGATCTCGTCGATCAAGAGTCGGCTGAAATCACCGTCATCGAGAGATTCTTGCCGCAGCAAATGGATGCCACCGCCACCAAGGATGCCGTGGCCAAAGCCATCGCCGCCGTTGGCGGGACGTCCATCAAGGATATGGGCAAGGTGATGGGTGAGCTGAAAAAAGCCTACACCGGCCAGATGGACTTCGCCGCCGCAGGTGTGATCGTCAAGGGCTTGCTGGAGGGCTAAGCGCTACAGCCTTATTCCCTATGCGCTGCCAAATACTGGCGTAGAGCATCGGCCTTGGCGAAAAACGTCTGGCTGACCTCATGCACATAGGGATTCTCGCATTCAATCGCCAAAAACAATTCTGGCGAACAATAACGAACCATGTTCACGGATTCGATCAGCAGCTCATAGCTTTTCGTAGTCATGCTGGTGGGGAACGGCTCAAAATCTTGAACCAGCATTTTCGATACAAGATGGGTGAGCCCGAAAACAACGGCGGCCTCGCGGTCATGCTCATCGGGAGTCGCCATCACCACTTTCAAGGCGAGCGCGGATTCAAGAAAGCCTTTGAGCTTGTCAACTCTTTCTGACGGGCAACGCAACGGACAGAGGACAATCTTCTGCCCCGCGATGCCGTTCTTGCCGCTTTGCGGGCCAAAGAGCGGATGCGTCGCGATAAGATCAACATGCGCGGGCAGATCGCGCAGCATCAGCGCGGCAGGCTTAACCTTGACCGAACCAACGTCCAACACCAATGTCCCTTCGCGCAGGTGATCCTTGATCGCGGCAATCGCCTCTTCCATGCGCGGAACAGGCGCACCAATAATCACGATATCGGCCGTGGCCACTTGATCGGGGGGCAGCAGGACGATGCCATGAGCGCTGGCAAACGCGGCAACCTCTGGCGCGGGGTCATACGCTTGCAACGCAAAATGCGGCAAAAGATGACGCGCCATCAGCTGCCCAAAGGAACCAAGCCCCAAAATCCCAACGGTCTTCTTTTGATTATCGGTCATCGGCCATCAACGCCAAACTACGCCGTTCGCCGCCCGCCTTTAAGAGGCGAAGGATAGCCGCCCAGCGGCGTAAGCTGCTGCATACGGCTGCCCATCATGGCCTTAATCCGGCTGAGGCGCGTGTCGCTACGCCCCACAAAGCCTTCCACTTCAGCCAAAAAGGCCGTGGGCGCCGACGCGCCGCGCCCCATGCTGTGCGTCAGCATGTGGCGAACCTTATAGCCAGCCTTGCCAAGCAAGCGCTTCATTTCCGCCTCTGGCACATGCGTGCATTGCAAGGCCAGAAAGCTGCGGTCATCGCCCGTCAATTCAGGATACAGCTTGCCGACGATCAGCCCCATCGGCATGGCGCGCCGCGCATTGCTGCGCCCCGCTTTTAAAACTTCCGTTGGCATGGATTGGAAAACCGTCAGCACGTTGGCTTTATCCGCCGTCAACAAAGGCCACCACGCGTCCTTTTCATCTTGCGCAGGCGGAGGCACGACGGCCACGGTAATCTTGCCTTCCTTAAGCGCCTTAATCGCGGCAACAACCGTTGGATATTCCACAAGCGGCGTAAACGCGCCGTAATGATCGCGGGCAACATCCCACAGATCAGGCCCTTTTTCAGGCGCATAAACGCCAACCTTCAGCCCGCCTTCAAGAAGCGTGAAGGTCGAAATCATCTCACGCCATAAACGGACAACAAGGCCTTCGGGAATCTTGCCCTGCGGCCCACCCATAAGCGCACGCATCATCTGCGCCTCGCGCCCTGGACGGATATAGATATGCTGCTTGCCCTTGATTTTGCGAACATTGTCGATAACTTCCGCCCGCTCACGCAACATATCGTGAAGAACGCCGTCAATTTGATCGATTCGCGCACGCAGATCCGCCAAAGCTTGCTTGTCGGGGCTTATCGCTGCATTTTTCATAATCATAGGTTCATCCAGTCTCTATTCTTTCAAAAGGTTAGCAAGTTAACTTACACTACTTTCTTCAGAAAGCCAAATGCGTTGTTTTCAAGGTGTTACGCCCCGTTGGCACAGGCGTAGGCGGAAACGGCATAGGCAGCACAAAACGACGCGGCATAACGCTGCCTTTTGTCATGGCAGGGGCATAAACTTGCTTGCTGGCATGAGCCACCAGAACTCCCCCCAAACCCAAAAGAAGCGCTGAGGCCGCCCTCTCCATCCATGGCGCAACCATCATGGACAGGCGAGAAGAACTGGGCGGCATAAAAAGGGCATGATTAATTTTCTCAAGAAAGAAATGCTCGCGCAACAGCGCTCTTAATTGTGAGGCCGAATAAGGCTGCCCCACGCCAAAAGGCGTTTGATCGCTAAGCGCCCACAGGCCGCGCCGGTTGGGCACGATCATCACAATCTGACCCTGCGGCTTTAAAATACGCCACGTTTCTTCCAAAACGGCAGAGGGATCAACGGCTGTCTCCAGCGCATGCATCAGTAAAACGCGGCTGACGGATTCATCCTCCAACGGAACCTTTGTGAGCGAGGCCAAACAAGAGATATTCGGCCCTTCCTTAGGCCAAAAAGCAACCCCTTGTGAATCGGGCATCACGGCCATCATCGTCTTGGCCTGCCCCAACCATGGGCGAAGGAGAGGCGTGGCATAGCCAAGCGCTGCCACCGTCTCGCCAGCCACCGATGGCCACAGGCTGGCCATACGCCTGCGAAGAAGCTTACTGGTCAGCCGCCCCAAAGGCGACATATAAAATTCTCGTAAATCAACAACATCTATGGTCATCGTTTTTTTCTGCCTTTCATTAACCCCATGTTAGCACCCTTTTGGCATTCTTGGGATATGGGATTTTCAATTGATCTTTTGCCGGCCTCAGCCGACAACTACATCTATCTGGTCAGCGATGTTGCGCTGGGACTAGCCATGGTCGTTGATCCAGGGGATGCCGACGTGGTGAAACGCGCCTTGCAGAAAAAAGACCTGCATTTGGCGTTGATCCTTAACACCCACCATCACAGCGACCATACGGCGGGCAACGCCAAGTTGCAGCACGATTACGGCGCGCCGATCATTGGGCCTTCCAAAGAAGCCCACAGGATCGAAGGGATTTCGCGCAGCGTGGACGAAGGCGATTTTGTAACCTTTTCTGACTTGCGCGGTCACGTTATCGAAACGCCCGGCCACACGATGGGCAGCCTTTCCTATTACTTCCCTGAACTGAAGGCTCTGTTTAGCGGCGATACGCTGTTTTCCCTTGGCTGTGGGCGTCTGTTCGAAGGCAACGGGGCGCAAATGTGGAGCTCCCTGCTTAAACTCCGCGCTCTGCCCGATGACACGCAAATCTATTGCGGGCATGAGTATACCGAGCGGAACGCCGGCTTTGCCTTGATGCTGGATAAGGACAATGAGGCTCTTAAGGCACGCGCCGAGGAAGTCGCCGCCTTGCGCAAAAAAGGCCTGCCGACCCTGCCCGTTTCACTGGCACAGGAAAAAGCGATCAATCCTTTCTTGCGTGTAGATGATCCGGCTTTTCAAAAGATGCTGCAGAAAAACGGCTTCCCGACCGATGTTGATCCCGCCGCCATTTTTGGTTCTCTTCGCGCTGCCAAGGATCGGTTTACGAAGTAGGGACTACGCCTCAGCAGGATGACGAAAGGAGGGTGTCTCACCTTACTCCTCATCTTCCTCAATATCCGTCTCTAAAACCTTACGGATCACGTCAAAGGAGAATCCGGCGCGAGCCATCATGGCGACTTCTTTATTTTTCTGTTTGGACAAAAGGGCTGCTTCCATGGTGTGTGGCAACGGGGGCGCAAAACGCCCCAGCTTTTTTTTCTTGGCCAAGAACAAAGCGGCTTTCATTTCTTGGTCGCCACCTTCATCCTGTTCATACGAGGCCAAGGCACGCCCCGTCGCATCGACCTTGATGCCCTTCATGGCCAGCGTTTGAGTGATGCGTCTTGCGCTGCGCCCCGTGCGGCGCAAACTTCCCACCTTCATCGCGGCAAAAGCTTCGTCATTAATCACGCCACTGGCCTTGTGCTGCTCGACAAGGCGGTCAATGGCTTGAGCAAGGGCGGCTTGAGCCTCTCTATCCGCTGCAAAGGCCGCATCCTGCATCGCAGCGCGGCGCACGCGGTTTTCCAGCACGCGACGCAAAGAGCTTTCCGTCGCGGCGTACCGCGCCAGATAATATAAGGCAACATTCGCCAGCCGTTCTGGCGTTGGCTTTTTCAAAGGGCGGCGAGGGGATTGAGGCGGGCGTGGGGCGGGCAAAAAACAAGACTCCTGTTGCGGATCAAACGAGTCTCGCCCCTGCCCCTAAGGAAGTCAAGAAGGGGGACGGCTTAAAGTGGCCGACAAAGACGTTCGCCGTTGCCGCCATCGCGTTGATAGCAGCGATAACGGAGTCTGGTTTTCTTATCCACGCAAACAAAGGAATCATTGCTTCGATCTTCGCGGCAAGAATAACGATCGCCCGTATAGGCGGGACGGCCATAGCGACGATGAAGCTTCTCTTTAGTTTCCTCCCAATCATCCTTGGAAGCATCGATAGGATTATGAAACTCGCCAATCCATGTCTGACCCAAAAAAACATTCTTGCCATGAGGCGCATCGGTGGGCGTTGTCGCGCAGCCTGACGTCATCATCGTTGTGGCAAGAGCGACACCGACCAGCGCGATTTTAGCGGGTTGCGTCAAACATGCGGCTATTTTTTCAAAAACGCTTTTCTTTTTTATAAACATGAGCGATCTCCTTAATATACGACATCAACCTGAAAACCAAAAAACGACAACGCCTTAACGTTGTTCACAAGCCTCGCGATAGCTGCGGGGATGGGGGCAACCGCCATTGTCATGATGACGATAAGGGCGTCTTTCTCTATCACGCTCCCTATAGGCTCTTTCATCAAAAAAGCATTTCACGTCTCCCCCAATAGTGGTGTCGGGAAAATAGCCTTGCGGACAAACCAAACGCCCCCATGAATCTTCGCGCGCGTCCACCACGTCTGGGGCATCGCCATCACGCAAATGTTGATTGCGGCCATAATACCCTTGGCTTTTATATTGATCGACTTCCCCATCATAGGGATTAACGCGGAGGTCTGTTCTCTCGCGCCATCCATCTGTATCACGGCTCTCTATGGTTGCGCCTCTGGGGCCAATATGCATCTCAATGCGCGTTTTATCGCCAGCCAAGGCAGGCACAGCCATCAGAACCGAAAGAGACGCCACGACAAACAGTCGCTTGCCACGTTTCGTTATTTCTTGATGGGCTTGTGAAAAAGAGGTCATAGGCTTTCTCCAGTCATAAAAAAGTTATCTTTCACCAAGAAGGACATTCCCCCTGATAACGCGGCGGCGGCTTATGGCAACGTCTTCTATGATCATGATCATAATCGCGATCATGACGGTTATGACGGTTATGACGGTTATGACAATAGGATTCGTTATCATAATAAGGAACCACATAA
>DYNT01000007.1:0-3721 GCA_020720905.1 Micavibrio aeruginosavorus | reverse complement strand
ACGGTTATGACGGTTATGACAATAGGATTCGTTATCATAATAAGGAACCACATAAGTGCGGGGCGCATAATCATAGCGGGGCGCATACTCATAATAGTTAGGATCATGAAACATGTATTCCTGCGGAATGGGGCCAACGCATCCGGCGCCTAAAGTCGCAACCGTAGAAAGTCCAACACCCCACCCCAAAAATTTTTTAGGATGGCGGGCAACGACACGCGCCGCTTTTACAAAAAAAGTCTTCATAAAAATCCCCTTTAAAAGGAAACAGTTTTTTTTAAGTCCGCCACGGCAGTATATCAATTTTCTGGAAAGGAGTCCATGAAAGCCTATTGCTTTCAGGACGAGGGACTAAATATGCGTTTTATTTCACTATGTTAGCCAATTTTCGCCAATTCAAAAAGAAAGTCTCGGACGGCCTCGATCCCCTGCCCTTTTTCCGCACTGGTCATGATCACGGTGGGCCTCGCGGCAGGATGCTTTTTCAACTGCTCTTCGGTTTGCGCGATCATGGCGGCGGGATCGCCCCCCCTGATCTGATCGGCCTTGGTCATCACGACCTGATAATTAACGGCAGCACGATCCATAAACGCCATCATCTCGTGATCTTTGACCATAAGGCCATGGCGGCCATCGATGAGCAGCAAAACGCAGCGCAAGTGAGGCCGCTTCTTCAGGTAGTAACGAATAAAGGCGTTCCACTTGTGGATTTCTTCCTTGGGAGCCTTGGCATGGCCATAACCGGGCAAATCCGCAAACAGAAGGCGATCCCCCATGTTGAAGAAAACAATCTGCTGCGTTCGCCCCGGTGTGTTCGATGCACGCGCTAAACCTTTGCGTCCCGTCACCGCATTAATCAGCGAAGACTTGCCGACGTTGGAGCGCCCCCAAAAGGCGATCTCTGGCCCCTCAACCTCCAGCGCGTCAAAATGCTCTGGCTGCGCCGCTGCAATCAGGAACGTGCAAGGTTGAGCAAAAAAACGGCGAGCGCCTTCATTCATAGCTCACCGCCTGCCCATAACTTTGTTATTGACGTACCATTGCTGCCCGATGCCCAGAATGTTGCTGATCGTCCAGTAAAAGATAAGCCCCGCCGCAACGCTACCCATCATAAAGGTGAAGAGAAGCGGCATCAAAAGGAACATATTGGCTTGCGTTTTATCCATCGGCGCAGGCGACATTTTTTGCTGCGCGAACATGCTGATCCCCATCAAAATCGGCCACACGCCAAGATGCGGGATGAACGACCAATCCAGCAAGCCAAACAATGTCAACACCGATGTGGGATCAGGCGCGGACATATCTTGAACCCAACCAAACAGCGGCGCATGACGCATTTCGATGCCGACATAAAGCACTTTATAAAGCGCGAAAAAGATCGGTATTTGAATCAGGATCGGAAAGCAACCCGACAAAGGATTAACCTTCTCGCGCTGATAAAGCTCCATCGTCGCGACGCTCATCTTTTGTTTATCGTCTTTATAGCGTTCCTGCAGCGCCTTCATCTCTGGCTGCAAGGTTTTCATCTTCGCCATCGAACGACTGGATTTCAGAGAAAGCGGCAACGTGATAAGCTTCAGCATGATCGTGAAAATAAAGATCGCGATGCCCATATTGCCAAACAGCGTATTGAGACTATCCAGCAGATAAAGGAAGGGCTTGGTCAGGTAATAGTACCAGCCAAAATCAATCGCGCGATCAAACAGCGGCAAGCCAAGCTGCTTTTCGTATTGATCCAAAAGGCTAACGCGCTTGGCACCTGCGAACAGACGGTTTGTGCGCTCAGCGCTTGCGCCTGCCGCAAGGCTGATGGGCGTGCCACGAAAATCGGCTTGATAGGTTCCCAGTTCTGGAACCTGCGCATCCCCTGCCGAAGTAAAGCTGAAGCTGGCCGTGATCTTTTCGTCCTGCACGGGCAAAAGGCTCACCAGCCAATATTTATCCGTGATCCCAAGCCAACCGCCTTGGCTTTCCGTGGTGATTTTCGGCTCCTCCAGAAGCTTGTCATATTTAACCTCTTGCAGCGTGCCACCCAAAACGCCCAGCAGCCCTTCGTGGAGGACATAGGTTCCCTCAACATGCGGATGTCCATGGCGTGCGACAAGGCCAAAGGGATACAGCGTCACCAGCGCATCGCTTGTGTTCTTGACGCGGTCGGTGATGGTGAAAAGAAAATGCTCATCAAGGACAATCTGACGCTCAAACAACAGTCCCTTGCCGTTGTCCCAGCTCATCACAACAGGCTTGCCAACTTCCAGCGTCTTGCGATCCGCCTTCCATTCTGTTTGATCGTCGGGCACAGAAGCGCCCGCATCGGCAAGCCAGCCGAACGATGCGAAATAGGCGCTATACGGCGCAGCCGATCCCGCCGGAGAAAGAAGCGTGATGTGCGGCGAGTCTTTGGCCACCGTCTCGCGATATTTGACAAGCGCCAGATCATCGATCCGCCCGCCCTTCAGGTTGATCGAGCCGCGAAGCTCTGGCGTTTCAATCTTCACGCGCGACGTTTCAGACAAAATAACGGCGCGATCCTTGGGCGGAAGAGCGGCCAGCGGCGTAGCCTCTGGCTTCGCCTTTGTTGCTTCTTTTTGAAGGACAGCGATCCGTTGCGCCTTTTCCTGTTGAGGCTTTTCATACAAGTAATGAAAGCCCACCAAGATAGCGATGGAGAGAATGACAGCGGCGAAGAAATTGTTGTTATCCATGGTCTTCCAAGCAAACGATAAAGGTCTAAGAAACGCCCCTGCGGTATCCCATTTTTTGCCTCAGCAATCAACGCCTAATCAAAGGGGCTTATCAGGAGGCGGAACGGGGTCATAGCCGCTATCGCCCCATGGATGGCAACGCCCCACGCGTTTAAGAGTCAGCCACCCACCGCGCCAAAACCCATGCACGCGCAAAGCTTCATCGGCATAGACCGAGCATGTTGGCTCAAACCGGCAATGCCGCCCCATGAAAGATGACAGCGTATGCCGATAAAGCCATATCAGGGCGCGGAGAATAGGAACCATAGCCTAGACCTTAAGCCTTCCAAGCGCTTTTTCAAAGTCGCAGCGCAAGGTTTCATAAGGCAGCGTCAAAATATCTTTCTTCGCCAGAAAAACATAGTTGGCGTGCGCAAGCCCCAGCGCAGGCAAAAACGTCTGCGCCAAAGCCCGCAAACGACGACGCGCACGATTGCGATCAACCGCCAAAGATGAAACCATCTTTTTGCTGGCCGTCAGGCCATAGGCGATAGAGGGGCTTAAGGCCCCATCACGCGGCGCAATTTGCACAATAAAACCCGCGCTCACCCATCTTTTACGATGCGCGGCAACGGCGAGAAACTCGCTTCTTTTTTTAAGAACGCTGATAGTCTTGGGCTGGGGCATTCATCCCCCGCTTCATTAAGCCGTAAGCTTCTTGCGACCCTGAGCGCGACGACGCGCCACAATCTTGCGGCCATTTTGAGTCGCCATACGAGCGCGATAGCCATGACGGCGCGCGCGAACCAGCTTACTGGGTTGATAGGTACGTTTCACTTAAACTCACTCCACTACTAAACTTCTAAAGGAAGGCCAGTGTATAGGGGCTGGCTCGCCCAGAGTCAAACGTGAAATCTATGACCTTCTTTTATTCTGGATGTCGGCAATCCTACGCCGCCTTTTGAGACCCTTTTCGCTTCGAAAAAAACCCAATAGAATCAACGAATCTGACCAAAAAAGGCCTCTGTGGTGCGATT
>DYNT01000140.1 GCA_020720905.1 Micavibrio aeruginosavorus | reverse complement strand
ACATCATCCAGCAATTTGCACAAGCAGCTGGGCAAAGACGAATAACAGAAAACACAAAGAGAGAACAATGCACATCTATTGTACCGATATGGAAGGCAAGACCCACGAAATCCCCGCGACCGAGGAATGGAGCGTGATGGAGATTATTCGCGAAGGCGGCATTGCCATGCTGGCTCAATGCGGCGGCTCATGCGCTTGCGCGACGTGCCATGTTTATGTTGATCCCGCATGGAAGGACAAGATTCCTCCCGCTGGCGAAGAAGAGATTGGCATGTTGGACGGCGCGTTTGAAGTAACGGCGGATTCAAGGTTGGCGTGTCAGATTTTCTTTACGAAGGAACTTGATGGCCTGAAAGTTACTCTTGCCAATGGGTCTATGTAATGTTGCTTGACGACCTTCAACAGCGTTATGGCCTTTATGTAACCGAATTAGTGCGGCAGGCCTTAACGCTGGAGGAATTCAACCGCCTCGAAATTGAAGAATTGGTGACCTATTTTGAATTGAAGGCTGAGCGCACTTACGAAGAATACCGCCGCCATCAAAAGACACCCCATCCGTCAGAAAGCCCAACAGAATCAAAAGACACTTATTTAGACATTCTGCACCGCCGTTGGCAGCAGTCTGAGGAAATGGCGCAGACAGTCCTCTCCGCCGAACGAGACTATTACGAATCCCACGCCCGCACCCTTGAGGCGTAAAACGCTTAATTAGCCGCCAAAACCCGCTTCCACACCTTACGGGCGTGGCGCGTGTAGTATTTCAAATCAAAGCAAGCTTTCAGCGTCTTCGGATCGACTTTCTTTTGGATAGTCGGATCGGCCTTAATGCGCTCTTCAAACGAGGCAGGCTTGCCCGCTTGAATATCGTCCCACACCTTCATCGCGGTGCTTTGCACAAGGGCATAGGAATCCTCGCGGCTCATGCCCACTTGGGTCAGCGCCAGCAAAACGCGCTGCGAGAAATAGAGACCTCCTAGAGATTCCAAGTTAGCTTTGACCCGTTCTTTATAAATGACCATGCCATCAATAAGACCCGTAAGACGGGCAAGGGCAAAGTCCAGCGCAATCGTGGCATCCGGTGCAAAGACGCGCTCCACCGACGAATGCGAGATATCGCGCTCATGCCACAGCGCAACGTTTTCCATCGCAGGTGTGACCGCCGCACGAACGACGCGGGCAAGGCCTGTCAAGTTTTCGGCCAGAATGGGATTGCGCTTATGCGGCATGGCGCTAGAGCCTTTTTGGCCTTTGGCAAAAGGTTCCTCGGCCTCGCGCACTTCGCTGCGTTGCAGGTGGCGCATTTCAAGCGCGAAGTTTTCAATGGAGGCGGCGA
The DNA here is from genome assembly GCA_020720905.1 of Micavibrio aeruginosavorus. GTDB lineage: Bacteria > Pseudomonadota > Alphaproteobacteria > UBA9219 > UBA9219 > UBA8914. The sequence goes on along the minus strand of DYNT01000140.1, from coordinate 1,918 downwards.
TCACGCCCATCGTCGCAAAGAACATGGCGTGGCGATCACGCGGGATCACTTGGGTTGATATAGGCTCAACCGTCAAGCCCATTTTCTTGGCAACATGCGCTTCAACGCGGGGATCAACGGTGGCAAAGCTGCCCACGGGGCCAGAGATAGCGCAGGTCGCAATTTCCTTTTGCGCGGCGATCATGCGCTTTTTCGCCCGCGCAAAAGCGGCGTAGTGGCTGGCCAGCTTAATGCCAAAGCTGGTCGGTTCGGCATGAATGCCATGGCTGCGCCCAATGGTGGGAAGATCGATGGTTTCATCCACGCGCTTCTTAAGCGCCGCAAGAACCTTATCAAGACCTTCAAGCAAAAGATCAGCGGCTTGCTTCATTTGAACGGAAAGCGTGGTGTCCAGAATATCGCTGGAGGTCATGCCTTGATGCACAAAGCGGGCGTCAGAGCCAATAGACGCGGCCAAATCGGTCAAGAAAGCCAGCACGTCGTGGCGCGTTGTCTTTTCAATCTCGTCAATGCGGGCAATGTCCCACTTGCCCTTTTTCCAAACAGCTTTGGCGGCAGAGGCAGGGATCACGCCAAGCTCGGCCTGAGCATCGCAAGCATGGGCTTCGATTTCGAACCAGATACGGAACCTGTTCTCAGGCTCCCATATCTGCGTCATCGGGGGACGCGCATAACGAGGAATCATGAGCGCTTATTCCACCGTTGCCGCTGCACAAAGAGCGCCGCCGCCCGCTAAAGGCATACGCCCAGAGCAAGAGGTGATCTCCCACCCACGCGCACGCATACACTCGCCTACAACAAGACTAGGACGCTGTTTGCATTCGCCACTGCCGCCTTTGATGGTGCGAACGATGCCAGTTTCAATATAACGCTGTTTTTCTGGCTGGAATTGGACAAGCTCAGGCTGCGGGACGTTCGCCGGATAAATGCCACAACCGCATTGGCTGAGATCAAAATCTAACTTCCTTTGTGCTTTTTCTAACGGCATCATGATATTCGGCTCACTAATCGGGCGCCAGAACTCAGCCGTAGAGCCAGTGCAGGCGACAAGAGTCAAAACAGCCAAAAGACCGAGAAGAGAACGACGCATAGAAAAACCCCCTGTTAGATCCAGCCCCTACTATTAGCAAAAAGAGAGCGAATCGCAAGCGCTGAACAACAAAAAATGACATAAACCCTCCTTTTTCTTATGTCGTTTTACTTAATTTATGGTGAAGAACCCACGTTTTATAAAAGCTCCCTTTCCTAGACGTAGACGAAAAGGCCTAACGCGCCAAAGCCTTTACCGAAACGATCCCCCCGCCCCAACGCGCAGGGTGGCGCGCATAGAAACGCTCAAGCTCAAAAGCGCAAAGAGTAGCCTGTTTGCAGCTTTCTTGCGCGGGGGTCAGGATGGGACGATCGCCAGCAACAATGGCTTGCGCACGTTCGGTTTGATAAAAGTGCAACCGATCCACAAAATCCTGCCATGCTGCGGCGGGTGAGGCCACCTCGCGTTCGGCGCGGCGGAAGGTCATGGCAAGCTCGGTCAAGCACGCAAGGTTATAGGCCTCGTCAGGATGCACGTCTTGGTACATCTGCCGCACCGCGTTCATAGCGATGGTGTTGAACACTTTGATGGAAGGGTTGGCCACCAGCGTGGGCAATTCATAACGCCGAAACACTTTGCTTGGCGATGCGCCGCAAATCGCCGTCGCCACCTCATGGAACGGCAACCCCGCAAACAACTGCGACACGCCGCCCCAGACGGTCGTGTAGGCGGTTTCTGTAACGTCTTTAAGAATATCAGGGTCTAAATGGCTCTTAACAAAAGGCGCATAAACAGCTTCGAAATAAGGGATCAAGTCCTTTGTCCCTAACCACGTCCCCGCCCGCGTGTCATTGATGCGCGTGCCGCGCAGGCATAGCGCCATCTCTT
>DYNT01000139.1 GCA_020720905.1 Micavibrio aeruginosavorus | reverse complement strand
CCAACACTAGGATAAAATGTCGCAACACAGGCCCCCTCACACCTTTAGAAAAATCATATCAGGGTTAAAATGTTCCCCAATAATCCAGCCCCCGTTCTTCATCTTGGTATTTCTTTAGACTCCCTCTTTGACTTTTCAGAAGAAAAGCGCGTTTTAAAAAAACAGGGCGACGAAGCCTATCAAAAGCATGTTCGCGCCACGATCCAAACACCTCTTGAACCTGCCAAGGCGTTTCCTTTCGTTGCTAAAATGCTTTCTTTTAACGACCCCCAAAACACCTTTGTTCAGGTCACCATCATCGCCAACTGCCGTGATGCCACAGCCGAGCGGGCGCAGTACTCAATGCATCACCACAAGCTCATCGATTCTTTGCGCCCCGAACATTGCCGTGGTCTGACCGCCCAATTCAGCAGCAACGCCCTTAACAAAGTCCTTTTCAAGAACTCTGTTGATTTGTTGCTTTCCTCCAACCCTCAAGACGTAACCAATCTTTTGACCCGTGGCTATTGCGCTGGCCATGTCGAAGCGGGACGGGCGCGGGACGAGCAATTTGAAAATCATAAAGACGTTGTCATTGCGTTTGATTTTGATCGCGTTATCGGGATTGCTTGTGGCTCTGATGGAACTTGCGATCAATTCCTCGATAACGAACGCTATACGGATATAAGAGGCATAGAAGCCGCATGGCAGCGAGAACATGAATGCCGGAAAATCCCCGCTCATAAAGGCCCTCTTTCTCCGTTCTTTGAGAAACTCTTTGCGCTGCGCAATCTCACAGAAGGCTGTCCCAATAAGTATAATCTCAACATTCCTATTGTCACGGCACGCACGGGATTATCTCTTGATCGAGTCAAAACATCTCTTGACGCATGGGGCATTTATCCCGATGAGATTTTTTCAACGGGATGGGACTGCAAAGGCGATGTCCTTGAAAAGATTCGCGCCACAGTCCATATCGATGATGGCCTTCAGCATATTCAAGGCGTTTATGCAAAAAGCCCACAAACAACGCCCTTTTATATTCCTTGGGTTGATGCCCATCTCAATAAAATAAAAAATCGTTGCCAAGCCCCTTTAAACCGCTTTCTGCCAATGCCAGCCTGCGCCCCATAACGCTCTTGCCCGCCTTCACCTTAAAACCTATAAGGTAAAGGCCATGATTATTGTTTGCAAAAACTGTCACGCGTCGTTTTTGGTTCCATCGTCTTTGTTTCATGGCGCGTCGCACCTTGTCCGTTGCGGAAAATGTGGCAAGGTCTGGCGTGAGTTTTCCTCTGGCAAGGCGGACGAAACGACCGCAGCCGCCCCCCCTCCTCTCTCGCCGCCGCCTGCTGACTCGTGGCTTTTTTCTGCTGAGAGAGAAGCTCTACCGCCTTCTGCACCATCTGATAGCGCCGATGATGCCCCATCGCCTCCGGTTCAAAAATTCACTTTTTCCGATATCAAAACGCTCCTCTCCAGCCTTTTAAAGGCGGCGGGTTTTATTCTTCTCACCCTTCTGGCGATAGCGGTTCTTGGCTTTTTCACGGGGCATCGCTATATCGCTCAAACATGGCCATCCACCGAGGCTATTTATCGTCCGCTTGGCCTTTCCCTGACTGACACTCCGGTTGAGACACTCCTTATTCAACACATCACTTCAGAAAGACGTTACAGTGATGGCGCTATGCAGTTGATTGTTAATGGAGAAATTAAGAATGTTTCTCAAAAACCACAAATGATTCCCGATTTAGTCCTTGATGCCATAGGGCCAGACGGAAGGATCATCCAAAGCTGGCATATTAAGCCTTCTGCCGCTACATTAGAGGCAGACTCAGTCCTTCCTTTCTCGTCTTCCTTTCTCTCCCCTGAGGAGACTGTTGTCGAAGTTAATCTTAGCTTTGTAGAAACACCGCATGTCCAACCCTGATCCCGCCACGCCATCCTCCCTGACTATCCTTGTTGCTGAGGACAACCCCGCCGTGCGCGAGTTTGTCGTGCGGGCGCTGCAAACGACGGGCGCAACGATTAAGGCCGTGCCGGATGGGCAGGCGGCTTTGGACGCGCTGGCGGCCGAAAAGTTCGATGTTCTCATTACCGACATTGTCATGCCCAACGTGGACGGCATCGCCCTCGCCCTTAAGGCTGTTCGGCAATATCCCGATTTACGCATCATTATGATATCCGGCTATGCGCAAGAGCGCATGAGGGCGCATAACCTTGACGCCCTTGTTCACCGCATTATCGCCAAGCCCTTTTCTCTTGAAGAAATATGCGAGGCTGTGCAAAACGTCATGCCTCTTTCCGCTTAAACCGCCATCATCCTTAAGGAGTTTTTTCATGAAGCAACGTATTCGCAAAGCCGTTTTCCCTGTCGCTGGCCTCGGCACACGTTTCCTGCCTGCCACCAAGGCGATGCCCAAGGAGATGCTGACGCTTGTGGATCGCCCACTGATCCAGCACGCGGTGGACGAAGCCCGCGCCGCAGGGATTGAGCAATTTATCTTTGTGACCTCACGCGGCAAAGGCGCTCTGGAAGATCACTTTGACAGCAATAACGACCTGAAACGCACGCTAGAAGCTCGCGATAAACAACGTGAGCTGGCTGTCTTACAAACAACCGAGATTCCCTCTGGCGACCTTCTCTTTGCAAGGCAACGCGATCCCCTTGGCCTTGGCCATGCCATTTGGTGCGCCCGTCATCTGGTCGGGCGTGAGCCGTTTGCGATTATGCTGCCCGATGATGTCGTGCTGGCCAAAACGCCTTGCCTGAAGCAGATGATCGAAACCTATGACGAGATCGGCGGCAACATCGTGGCCGTTGTGGATGTCCCCCGCGAGCACACCAACCGCTATGGCATTTTGGACGTCGAAGGCGATGATGGCAAACTGGCCAAGATCAAAGGCCTTGTCGAAAAGCCATCCCCAGAGCTTGCGCCCTCAACCCTTTCGATCATCGGGCGCTATATCCTGCAGCCTGAAATCTTTGACGAGCTGGAATCGCGGCGCATCGGCGCAGGCGGTGAGATTCAGCTGACCGACAGCATGGCACGCCTGATCGGGCGGCATCCCTTCCACGGGATGCGTTATGAAGGGACGCGCTATGACTGCGGTGACAAAATCGGCTTTATTGAGGCTAACGTCGCCTTCTCGCTGGCCAATGCCGACATCGGCGGCAAAGTCCATGAAGCCTTAGCCAAATACTTTGCCTAACAGAGATAATCCGTCTTCTGCATGGTTAATCAGGGCGATTCAAAGTAAGCCACAAACCAAGCAAATGGCGCGATTTTTGTCGT
>DYNT01000138.1 GCA_020720905.1 Micavibrio aeruginosavorus | reverse complement strand
ACCTTCTCTCAAATACGCAGCGTGAAGGTGACTTTACTTATGGACTGATTAATATTTAACTGACTATAGCGTTTTTTGCCCCACCCACAAAGAGAGACTGATTTAATTGCCACATCTTAAAGTGGAAGAGGTATATGTGAATTTTCTCCGTTGATTCTTCTTTCCCCCTTCCCTCCGCTGCCTTTTTCCTGCTAGAACAACGTCATGACTGTATTTGTACGCTTTGCGCCCTCGCCCACCGGTTCTTTGCATATTGGCAATATCCGCGCGGCTCTGTTCAATGTCCTTTTCGCTCGCCAGCATGGGGGGCGTTTCCTGTTGCGTATGGATGATACGGATCAAGAGCGATCAACTCCCGCGTTTGAGCAAGGGATCAAGGACGATATGACGTGGCTGGGTCTGACATGGGACGCCTATGCCAAGCAGTCGGAGCGAACGAGGCGCTATCAAGAGGTTTTGGAAACACTGAAAGCTTCGGGCCGCGTCTATCCCTGTTTTGAGACGGCGGATGAGCTTGGCCTTAAGCGCAAGACGCAGCTGGGGCGCGGCTTGCCGCCCGTTTATGATCGCGCCGCGCTGAAGCTTGCGCCGGACGATGTTGCCGCGCTGATCGCGCAGGGCAAAAAGCCGCACTGGCGCTTTAAACTCAACACGGGCGATGTCGTGTGGGACGACTTGATCCAAGGGCATAAGATTTTCCCTGCTTCCTCCCTGTCCGATCCTGTGATTGTGCGCGAGGATGGCGTGCCGCTTTACACGTTCTGCTCGGTCGTGGACGATGCCGATATGGGCATCACGCACATTATTCGTGGCGAGGATCACGTCACCAACACATCCGTTCAAATCCAGCTGTGGCAGGCAGTCTCGGACAAGCCCGCGCCGCAATGGGCGCATTATCCCCTGATGGTCAACATCACGGGCGAGGCGATGAGCAAGCGTCTTGGCACGATGAGCATCGCCTCTTTGCGCGAGGAATTGCATCTTGAGGCGATGGCGATCAATGCCCTGTTGGCTAAGCTGGGAACATCCGATTCCGCCGTTCCATGCCTCAGCCTTGACGAACTGGCAACCACGTTTGATTTGTCCAAAATCTCACGCTCCACGGTCAAGTTCGATTTGGAAGAGCTGAAGCATATGAGCGCCAAAATCTTGCACATCACGCCGTTTGCTTCCATTGCGGCGCGGCTGGACGCGCTTGGCCTTGGCCACGTCACAGAAGATTTTTGGATGGCCGTTCGCGCCAACCTGATGACGATTGAGGACGTGCGCCTGTGGTGGCATGTCGCCCATGGCCCCGTCACGCCCGCCATCGACGATAAAGCTTTTATGGATGAAGCCGCCGCGCTGCTGCCCCCCTCGCCGTGGGATGAGGCAACATGGGGCGCATGGACTGCGTCTGTCAAAGATAAAACAGGTCGGAAGGGCAAAGAGCTGTTTATGCCGCTGCGCCGCGCTCTGACAGGTATGGATCACGGCCCCGAACTCAAGACGCTGCTGCCGCTGATCGGGCGGGAGAGGGCGCAAAATCGTTTATCGGGAGCAATAGCATGAATAAGGACTGGGGGATTGGAGGACACAGGGTCAGCGCCGCAGTGTAGGGTATTCTTTATACCCCCCCATCTTCATCAGAACGTCTTTCTTCATCTGATCAAAGGAGCCAGCAGGCATAGACGCAACCTGAATCTCTAGCTTAAGGTAAGCAGAGGTTGGACGCTTTTTCTTCAGATCAACAAAAACCTCCATCAACGGCGAATCCTGCATATGCTTTTCAATATAATCCCAGAAGGGCTGAAGGCTATAGGCGCAACGATTGGTAAGCTCAATGTTGATAGCCTCAACCCCCATCTGAAGCTTATCGATTTTACCAACAAACGTGGCGGCTGGCGTTTCTTGCGCCTCATACTCCAAGAAATATTCTTTCATCACAGAACCATGAAAAGGCATCAACGGATTAAACGGCATCATTCCGATGTAATCAATGATAAGCATCTCTAACTCTCGTTTTTGATCCTTCGTAATGCCATCATGCGGCGTGATGTCAGGCATAATGCCTTCTGGCAAATCATGAGAGAGACCCAACATCTTGCAAGAAAAGGCGATCTTCTTCCCAAGATAACGGGGGGCGAGTCCTTCTGATAGGAAAGCGACATCCTGCGTATGCCGCCAAACCGTTTCTGGCTCTTTAACATGACGAGCCACCCATCCGGCGCGGAGCTTGTTGCACAAGGCCTCATGAAGATCAACAAAGTCCTTAATAATCTTTATGTTTCCCATATAACCAATCCCCTATAAAAAAGTCGTTCCATATGACGCCAACCCTTTTTTACGAAGCCACTAAAACAATTTCAACAAAAGACTATGGTTAACAATGTTTTGTTCAATAGTTTCATGATCACGTGGTAGAATGATCCATCACCTTTTTTCTAACGAAGCCATTGGATGAGATTTCTATGCATTGGAAAAATGAAACCATTAGCTCAACAAGCGATGCCGAAGATTTCCTTCGCCGCCAGTTTGCCTCTCTAGGCGCGACCAATCTAAAAATAGAATGTAATTATCATAAGGGACTATCCTTCTGGGCAGGAACCGATGCTTCAGGCGAAGCATCCTGTCTTGCCAATTTCGAAATCAACAATAAGCGCGGCATCACTGTCCAAAACGCCTTTGTTGCCAAGAAAGTTCGCGGCAACGGCCTAGGTCTTATGGCGGCCAAATGCGCCATAGGCATGGCCTATGAACACGCAGAAAAATCGGTCGTTTTTTTTCAAGTCAGGCAAGACGGCCTCGGTTTCTGGCCCACGCTCGGCGCCTTACCACAAAAGAAGCCGCACAAAATCGGAACACAAATCAGACTAGCTCTCGATAAACACAAAGAAGAAATTGAAGACTCCTCGGCACAAGAGCTTGAACAAATCATTCTGCTTGCAAAAAAAGATACGTTCGCAGCATGGCGCGCCCTGTCACAAACTAATATCCGCCTAGAAAACGGCTCGTTTTTTAAACAGGCTGTTTTTGAAGAAATTTGCTTCAAGAAGGATCTCAATCTTCCCCTCAACGCCCCCGAAACACAGAAAATCATGCGGCAGCGTTTAGGTTCCCTTCCCTACTTCGCCGTCACGTAAACAGCACGGATATCGTTGACGTTGGTGAGCGTCGGCCCCGTTTCAACAATCCCGTCGCACAGCTTAAAGAAGCTATAGGAATCGTTGTTATCGGCATACGTCACGGGCTTGGCCGCGCCTGCCGCTGCCGCCTTGGCCAGCGTATCGGGATGCAAGATTGCGCCCGCGTTATTCTCTGTCCCGTCCGATCCATCCGAGCCACAGGAAATCGCATGAACGCGCGGGTTGCCCTGCATCGCCATCGCCATATGGATCAACAGCTCGCTGTTACGCCCGCCCTTGCCTTTGCCCTTCACCGTCACGGTTGTCTCACCACCCGATATG
>DYNT01000137.1 GCA_020720905.1 Micavibrio aeruginosavorus | reverse complement strand
AACGCTTTTGTAAACTTCGCCCGATTTTGGATCGCCAAAAGCAAAAAAACGGAAAGTTCGTGCGATGTTTCCTTCTTTCACTTTCCTCCTTTCACTTCAGAAAGTCGTCGTTCCTTCCCCCTTACGAAAACGTGTTGGTACGTGGGAAGCCGTTGGGGGGGAGGTGGCCAACGCCCGCTCTGTTGCCCAGCCATAGGCGAAGGTCAAGCTCGGTGCGCGTGCGCTCGCCCGATGCCCATGTCAGGCCTTCGGCAAGGTTGAAGGTTTTGATGTCTGAGAGTTCGCCTTCTTTGTATTTCTGGATCATCATGCCTTTGCCGCGCACCATCTCTGATAGTTGATTAAGAGGGAAGACGAGCAACTTGCGATTTGTGCCGATCACGGCGACATGATCGCCTTCCACAACAGCAAGGTTGCTGGCTTTCGCTTTGTCTCCAAGATTGAGGACTTGGCGTCCGTTTTTGGTCTGCGCCAAAACATCCGATGCACGTACGATAAAGCCATAACCATTGGTGCTGGCGACGATGTATTGCGCGGCTTCTTCGTATTTGATCATGCCGATAATCTCATCCTCTTGCGCCAAATCGATCATCAGGCGCACCGGCTCGCCAAAGCCGCGCCCGCTGGGCAGTTTACCCGCAGCGAGCGTGTAAAAGCGGCCATTGGTTGCGAATAGCAAAATCTTATCTGTCGTTTCCGCCTCGAAGATAAAGCGCTGCGCGTCGCCTTCTTTGTACTTGATGCTCTCACGCGCAAGCTCATGCCCGCGCATCGTGCGCACCCACCCTTTGTCTGAGAGAATAATGCTGATCGCCTCGCGCACCACGGGTTCTTCAAAGACAACATTGGCCAGAGCGGGCGCATCAGCCAGTTGAGTCCTGCGCGCGCCCAGCTTGGTGTTTTTGCCGAATGTTTTCTTCAACGCCACCAGCTCATCATCAATATGTGCCCAGCGTAACGCTTCGTCCTTCAGCAGTTTTTTCAGATCAGCTTGCTTGCCGGAGAGTTCCTTTTGCTCGCCCTTGATTTCCATCTCCTCCAGCTTACGCAAGGAGCGCAGGCGCATGTTGAGGATGGCTTCGGCTTGCGCCTCGGTCAGGGCAAAGGCTTTCATCAAAACAGGCTTGGGTTCGTCCTCGGTGCGGATAATCTTGATGACTTTATCAAGGTTGAGATACGCAATCAGATAGCCCGCCAGCATCTCTAGCCGCTCTTCGATTTTGGCAAGGCGGAAGCGCGAGCGCCGGATCAGCACGTCTTGGCGGTGATCCAGATAACTGCGCATCGCGGCGCGCAGATCCATCACTTGCGGCACGCCGTCTTTGTCCAGCAAGTTGAGGTTGAGCGGTATTTTGACTTCTAAATCCGTCTGACGGAACAGGCTCTCCATCAAAAGCGAGGGATCGACGTTGCGGCTTTTGGGAACCAGCACAAGGCGAATGTCATCGGCGGATTCGTCGCGGATATCATCCAGAAGGGGCAGCTTGCGATTGGTGAGAAGATCAGCGACCTTTTCAATCAGGCGCGATTTTTGCACCTGATAGGGTATCTCGGTGACGATAATCTGCCACGCGCCGCCCTTCATCTCCTCTTTTTCCCAACGGGCACGCAAGCGGAAGCCGCCGCGTCCTGTCTTGTAAGATTCAACGATAGATGCGGCAGGCTCAATCATGATGCCGCCCGTCGGAAAGTCGGGGCCGCTCACAAAATCCACCAGCTTTTCGATGCTCGCGTTCGGCGTCTTAATCAGATAGCGCATGGCGTCACACAACTCAGCCACGTTGTGCGGCGGGATGGATGTGGCCATGCCGACGGCGATGCCAGCCGCGCCGTTCGCCAAAAGGTTGGGGAAGGCGGCGGGCAGGACGACAGGCTCACGCCCCGATCCGTCATAGGTCTCGCGGAAATCCACCGCGTCTTCGTCAATGCCATCCATGAGCAGGCGGGCGACCTCCGTCAGGCGCGCTTCGGTATAGCGCATGGCGGCGGCGTTATCGCCGTCGATGTTGCCGAAATTGCCTTGCCCTTCGATCAGGGGATAGCGTTGGTTGAAATCCTGCGCAAGGCGAACAAGCGCATCGTAGACCGAGCTATCGCCATGCGGGTGATATTTGCCGATGACATCGCCGACGACACGCGCCGATTTTTTCGGCGGCAGATTGGGGGCGAGCTTCAGCTCTGTCATCGCGAACAGCAAACGGCGGTGAACGGGCTTCATGCCATCGCGGGCATCCGGCAAGGATCGCGCCATAATGGTGGACAGGGCATAGGACAAATAGCGCTCTGACAGAGCCTCGGACAGCTTGGTGTCCATAATGGGCTGTGGTGGCAGATCGCTGCCTTTGGTCTTGGTCGTTGTGCGGGACATAATGAGGCGAGATTCCTTCAAACTATTTTTTTTGTTTACAGAGACCCGTCATGCCAGCGAAGGCTGTCATCCCATTTGGTTGTACCAAAAGAAAAAATAAATGGGATCCCCGCCTTCGCGGGGATGACGCTAACAGTTAGTTCCTTCCTTTAAGGGAGATTGCCCTGCCTTTGGTCACGCGGGCAATGTATGCGCCTCAAGCGATTCACGCAACCGCTTCGACCCTTTCCATCCGGTTTTTATAATAATCCGCAAGGCGTTGGCGGGCGAGGGGTAGGGTTCCGTCCTGTGGCACAAGGCGGCGATTTTGCGGATTGGCAAAGACGTGGAGTGACAGGAAGTGTCCCGTCAGGTCAAGGCCTTGCAGGATGTCGCTATCATCCCACATCATTGTGCCGCATAGGAAAGCGGGCAGGGGGAGCAGCTTGTCGTGGTATGGCGCGGCGGCTGATTGCGTGACGGCGCGGCCCGTGCGCGGGCTGATGAAGGCAAGGCCTTCCTTGGCTCCCGTCAGGGCGCAACAGGACAAATCCATGCCATAGCCTAAAGCCTCAAGAATGCCCATCTCCCAGCGAATCATAGCGGGAGCCCACAGCTCTCGATCAGGCAGGGAGAACAGCGCTATCAGGCTATCAAACAGGCGCGGCATGGGTTGACGCTCTGGCAGGCTGGCTTCGATGAGCGCGGTAGCGCTGGCGATGATGGCGAGGATTTCGGGATCGCTGAGCCATGGCGCGGCAAAGGCGGTCAAAGGCTCCAGCGTATAGTTGCCAAGGTGGCCTTCAAGGCGGGCGTTCCATCGCGCTTCGACATGGTTGCCTGCTTGAAGCAGGCTTTGGCGGCGGCGGCTTTGCCCGCCTTGCACCAGCCCTGCGTGGCAGCCATGCGTAGCCGTGAGCAGCGTCACGATCATGGCTGTCTCGCCATGTGGCCGCGCTGATAACACAATGCCTTCGTCTTTCCATTCCATGGAATATGAGTCTAACAGACTTTTTAAAGGGATCAAGCCGAGTGTTGGGGGGTTCAGGGCTATTTAAAGGAAACAACAACCAACTGATTTTTAACGAAGGAGTGATTTGATGAGAGCGCGGGAGAGGAGGCCG
>DYNT01000136.1 GCA_020720905.1 Micavibrio aeruginosavorus | reverse complement strand
ACATCCTGATCGGCACGTCATCGGCGGTGGATACGCCTGCGGCGGGGACGAGCAATTTCCTGAATATCGGCGGGGTGATCAATGCCGATATGGCCTCGCAGCTTATTGGTCTTAATTTGGGGACGACGATCGCCAGCTATCCGTTGCAGGTCGGCTCGACCTCGGGCAACGGCAACGGCGCGTATTTGACCGGCGCGGGCGTGTGGACGAATGCTTCGGATCGCCGGATTAAGGAGAACATTCGCACCGTTCCCTATGGCCTTGATACGCTCATGAAGCTCAAGCCCGTTTCGTATGAGATGGTCGGCACGCATGAGCCGCAGATCGGCTTTATCGCGCAGGACGTGGGCGACGTGATCCCCGAAGTCGTCTCGGTCAGCCGCGAGGGGCGCTATGGCTTGTCTTACGGCAACATGGTCGCCGTGGTGGTCAAGGCGATGCAGGAGATGAAGGTTGCCAACGACAATCAGGCGGCGAGGATTGCGGCGCTGGAGTCGGAGCTAGAAAGGGTTCAGGGTTCAGGATTCAGGGGTCAGGGAGAAGAAAAAGCTGTGGGCGCGGACGCGGGACAAGACAATACGCGGGACGACACGCGGGAGCTTTTGCTGCTGACCATTAAGGTTGGCGGCGCGGTGGGCTTGCTCCTTGTCTTTGGGCTTGGCGCGTGCGGCGTGACCCTGTGGCGATCGCGGAAAAAAGCGGCGTAGGAGGGGAGAGGTTGGGGGTTGGGGGTTATACCAACGAACGCATAAAACGACCCACTTCCGTCATTGCGAGCGCGTGAAACGCGCGTGGCAATCCATCGCCTGCCTTCTCCACCATCGTCCCTCTTTGTCCTTTCAGGCGATGGATTGCCACGTCGGCCAAGTGGCCTCCTCGCAATGACGGTTTGTTTTTGTTTGAGTCATTTCCTTACCACCCGTCAAAAAGTAGGCCCACAAAATTAGCGGGGGTCGTCATACCGGCGAAAGCCGGTATCCAGATTGAATTCTTTTAGTTTTTTCGGAGAAGTGCTTTCACTTCATGCCTCGCTAGCCTGCCCCGTGCTTGACACGGGGCTCGGCGCTGGATACCGGCTTTCGCCGGTATGACGAATAATTTCAGACAGTTGGTCTTGTGGTTGAAAAAATGAGGGGTGGCAAGCAGGGCAGAAAAAAAAGGAACTGGGATGCCAGCCTACGCTGGCATGACGGGGTTTTCTGTGGCAAAGAATGGAATAAAAGCGAACCAATTCGCCATTTTTTTCCGTACTTAACCACTTCTCCCGTCTCGTCATCCCTGCGCCCTCGTCCCGCCGCTCTTGCGGTGGGCGAAGAGAGGGGGCGGGGATCCCATTTGGTTTCTTTACTGTTTGCCAACTCTTGATCTGTTTTGGGTATACTTGCTTTATCTTATCGCGAGGGCTCAAAGAGAGGAATCTCCGGAATAAAAAAGGGAAGGGCAGCAACCTATGGTTGCTTGCGTTGGCGTATAACAACAAGGCCACAATAACGTGAGGCTAAACAAGTCATTGATCTAAAATGATTCATAAAGGGTTAATGCCCCTTGCTTATGTATACAAATACGTGTATATATTGGGGTATTCACACACAGGAAGTGTGTATGCTGATGTTTCTCGACGAACCTTAATGAAGGAGGATGCGATGTCATTGATGCTTGATATGAACGCTGCTTCGGGGAAAGTGAACCAAGGAAACCTTTCTGATCAAAAAGAAAAGTGTGGGCTGGTAAGCCGCAACATCACAATAAGCACGCATCGCACGAGTGTGAGGTTAGAGCCTGAAATGTGGGTGGGCTTGCGCGAGATTTGCCGTCGTGAACATGTTTCCATTCATGATATCGCGACGGTTGTGGCTGTGAGAAAGGCGGAAGGCTCCTCCATGACGGCGGCGCTTCGCGTTTTTGTCATGACTTACTTCCGTATGGCGGCGACTGAGGATGGGCATAACAGCGCGGGGCATGGCCCCGGCGGCGCTTATATGCGCGCTCTCACTCAAAAAGGCATAGAAGAGCAAGACAATCGCGCATCAGGGCGAAATGGCTATTCTTTTAAAGCGCAGCCCCACGCTTAAGCCTCCCAATGCTGCTCTTTAATCCTTGACTGTTGTTAAGACGCATGTCCATTGTCCCCCTTTTTATAAGGGACAAGAGAAAAGGTTTTTATGTTGGTAACCATTTTTTTATGTTCTTACGGCATTTTCATTTTAGACTAATAGAATTTGCGTTAAAAGAAGGAGCCAACCTATGGCCGTTGATATGAATATGAATGTTCTGATCGTCGATGATTACAAGACGATGCTCAGGATTATCGAAAATTTGCTCAAGCAACTTGGGTTTAAAAACGTCACGCAGGCGACGGATGGCTCTATGGCGCTTAAGATTTTGCGTGAGGGTTCCTTTGGGTTGGTCATTTCCGATTGGAATATGGAGCCTATGACAGGGTTGCAGTTCCTTAAGGAAGTGCGCGCCGATGTCAAATTGCTCAGCACGCCGTTCATTATGGTGACGGCGGAAAGTAAAGTTGAAAACGTCGCGGCGGCCAAGGAGGCAGGGGTCAACAATTATATTGTGAAGCCTTTTAATGCGGAAACGCTGAAGCAGAAAATCTCTGCTGTTCTGGGCGCTTTTTAATCATAGAAGTCATAGGTGGAGATTAGCCATGAAGGATAGTGATCGTTTATCGACGCTTGAGACGAATCTTCACAGCAAGATTGTCGCGGCGCATCAAGCGGCGCATAGCCCCCTTTCAGCCGAAGACATCACGGGCATTGTGCGTGAGGTCGTCGCGAGCCTGACGGGCGATGTGACGGTTTCCGATTTAAAGTTTTATGCCGAGCTTGAAGAGTTGGCGACCTATATTCGCCACGCGAAAGAAGAGATTGCGGAGATCAAGCCCAAAGACATTAGCGCCAGCCATATCCCTCATGCGACGGATGAGTTGGACGCCGTTGTCGGTGCCACGGAAGAGGCGACAAACAAAATCATGGACGTGTGCGATACGATTGGCTCTATCGCGGGGACATGCACGCCAGAGGTGAGCGAGCAATTGATCGCGTGTACAACGCGCGTTTTTGAGGCTTGTAATTTTCAGGATATAACGGGGCAGCGCATCACAAAAGTTGTGCAGACCTTAAAATATATCGATTATAAGGTTGAGGCGCTTCTTAAGGCTCTTGGCGAAGAAATCCATCGGGAAGGGGTGGGGGACGGCGCTCCTGTTGCCGCTGATGACAAGGATCTTGAAAAATCCCTATTAAATGGGCCTCAATTACCTCAAAATGCTATTGATCAAAATGAAATTGATCGGCTAATGTCTGGTCTTTGAGACTGGTCTTTAAGAAAAGCAGCTTTAAGGGGCGATGACACCCGTGTCATGCAAGCCACTTTATCGGCTCTTTGACGTCATCACGCTAGCCCACCGCCTCAACGTCCCCGTATACCAAGCACAAAGAGCATGCCCCGCGCCACAGCTTCTCGCTCAATACTCTGG
>DYNT01000135.1 GCA_020720905.1 Micavibrio aeruginosavorus | reverse complement strand
CGAAAACTTTTTGGCCGCGTTTGCTTGTTTCTCTTTGGTTTATGCGGTTTGGCGGAGAAAAATTTTTCGGGTTTTCAAGCGGACGGACTATATTAACCAAGAATGAACGCCCGTGACCGCCCTCAACAATTCCATTAAGGTTAAAAGCTTGCAACAATAAGTGATCGCCTTCGAAGCGCAAATACATTTGCGAAAAGCAGGCAGAAGTGCTAAAATCACTCTGTTCGTTACAATTATAACAAGGTACAAAATGCCACATACAGGAACAGTCTCAGGCAACGAGCTTACCCTTGAATCTGGTGTCTCTGTGGCCACTCAAATGCCTAGCAATATCGATGGCGTGTATGTTGCGCAGACGGTGCCGACTCTGCAAAATCCTAATGCGCATATTCCCCATCCTGTTCATAATTTAATTCATCAATTTCTCCTCTTTTTTAATAAGAAGAGTATGAAACCTCATTTTGACGCCAGCAGTCGAAAGAAAGACCGTAAAAATCTGTCATCCGCTCACTTTGGTTTTACAACGCCGTCTAACAAAGTTACGAGCGCGAATATGACGCTTAAAATCATAGACCGCATGTTGGCGCAGCCCGCTCCTTTCAACATGAGTCCCAAAGATAAAAAAACTTTTGACAGCTTGGCGCGACAATACAGGACGCTACAAAAAACAAAGAAATACGCTGCTCTTAAAGCCTATGCGCCAACCCCGCAGGCTCCCAAGGCGGTTTTCTTCACAGGTCAACAGGCTGAACGTATCCACAACAAGGTTGCGCCTATTGAACGGCGCGGGCCCAACCGTAAAACGAACTCTTACGCCAGCCTTAATGCTGTGCTTTTGGCGTCTATGATGAATCCCGCCCCCTCTGCGCCCAAGCGCGATGTGGCGGACGATTATCATCGCAAGATGGCACTTACCCTCGGCTGAGTCTGCCGTTAACCGTTTTTTTCTCCGTTTTATTATTTGCCTTCCTTTACAGCAGCGCAGGGGCTTGCTATAGCAGCCGCAAGCGTTTTGGGGCGGAACTTAGCCAGCCCCTGTCCTCCATAAAAAGGCTCATCGCCATGTCCGCGAACATCAAGCTTATTGCTGGCTCCAGCAATCTTCCTCTAGCCAAGGCCATTGCCGAGAATCTGAGACTTCCTTTGGCGCAAACCAACTTCCGCCGTTTTGCGGATATGGAGATGTTTGTCGAGATTATGGAAAACGTGCGCGGCGAGGACACCTTTGTCATCCAGCCCACCTCTTTCCCAACCAACGACAGCCTGATGGAGCTTTTGATCACCATCGATGCCCTCAAGAGAAGCTCGGCCAAGCGCATCACCGCCGTCATCCCCTACTATGGCTACAGCCGTCAGGATCGCAAATCGTCACCGCGCTCGCCCATTACGGCCAAGCTAGTGGCCAACCTGATCACCGTGGCGGGAGCCAATCGCGTGTTAACCATGGATTTGCACGCAGGGCAGATTCAGGGCTTTTTCGATATTCCTGTCGATAATCTTTATGCCTCGCCCATCCTTGTCGCCGATATTCGCAATAATATGGCCATCCAAGGCAAGATGCCAAGCGACCTGACCATCGTCTCCCCCGATGTTGGCGGCGTTGTTCGCGCCCGCGCGTTGGCCAAGAAACTGGATGCTGATCTGGCCATTATCGATAAACGCCGCGAAAAAGCTGGCGAATCTGAGGTGATGAACATTATCGGCGATGTTCAAGGACGCCACTGTCTCCTTGTTGACGATATGGTTGATAGCGCGGGAACGCTTTGTAACGCGGCTAAAGCCATGATGACGGCAAGCGCGAAAACAGTTTCTGCCTATTGCACCCATGGCGTGTTCTCTGATAAGGCTGTGGAGCGCATCGACGCCTCGCAGCTGGTGAATGTGACATGCACGGATTCGATTGCCGCGACGCCCGAAGTTGCCGCTTCGACAAAGATCAGGCAGCTCAGCACAGCGCCGCTTCTTGCCGAAGCTATTGCCCGCATCGGACAAGATCGTTCAGTTTCAAGTTTGTTTTGATAGCAAAGCAAGCTGAAGAGAGGTCGTTTTGACCCAACCAGCACCCCTGGAGGCTGGATAACACGTTGCCAAAAGCAACGAACTACAAAGGAGACTACTATGACGCAAGCTGTTGTTCTTGCGGCTGTAGCGCGTGAAAGTGTCGGCAAGGGGACCGCACGCGCCGTACGCCGTAATAATATGATACCCGCCGTAATTTATGGCGACAAACTACCGCCCCTCATGATCAGCATGGAAACAAAATTGATGCTGAATTATGTCAACAAGGCTGGGTTCTTTACGCATCTTTTTGATATTGAGTTGAATGGCAAGAAGCATCATGTTTTGCCACGCGATGTTCAATTTGACCCCGTCACAGATCGCCCCCTTCACGTGGACTTTTTGCGCGTGTCGGCAACCACAAAGGTGCGCGTTCAGGTTCCTGTTCACTTCACGAACACGGATAAGTCCCCTGGTATCAAGCGCGGCGGCACACTGAATATCGTTCATCACGAAATTGAAGTGCTTTGCCCTCCCAGCAAGATTCCCGAATCCTTTGAGATCAATTTGGAAGGCTACGCCATCGGCGCTGCCGTTCATTTAAGCGCGATCAAGATTCCCGAAGGCGTCACCTATACGTCCAAGGAAACGGACTACACCATCGCGGCTATTGCTGTTCCATCGGCACTGCGCGGCGCTGTTGAGGCCGAAGCGACCCCTGCTGCGGCAGCTGCTCCTGCGGCTGGCGGCAAGGCGGCGGCTGGTAAGGCGGCTCCTGCGGCAGCGGCGAAGGCTCCAGCTGGCAAGGCTGCTCCTGCTGCAAAACCTGCTGGTAAGAAGTAAGGTTTGGCCTTATGGCTCAACCAACCAAAATGATAGTCGGCCTTGGAAACCCTGGGGCCGACTATTGTTTTAACCGGCATAATATCGGCTTTATGGCCGTGGATTATTTGGCCGAAGAAGCCAAGGCGACGGCTTGGCAAAAGAAATACAAAAGCCTTATCGCGACAGGCTGCCTTGCCGATGTCACCTGCCTACTGCTTAAACCCCAAACCTATATGAACCTATCGGGTGAGGCTGTGGGCGACGCCATGCGTTATTACAAGCTGGAAGCCAACGACGTGATCGTGATTCACGACGACATCGCGCTGCAATCCGGCCAAGTCAAAATCAAGCAAGGTGGCGGGCATGGCGGGCATAACGGCCTAAAATCCATCGACGCCCATATTGGCAAGAATTATTGGCGGATCCGTATCGGCGTTGGCCATCCAGGCGACCGCGAGGAAGTGACGGGGCACGTCCTTGGCAATTTCTCGAAGGCCGATAGGCTGTGGCTAGAGCCGTTATTGTCTGCCCTGCCCCGCGCCTTCCCCTTTGCGCTGCAAGGCGATGCAGGCAATTTTGTGCAGGCGTTGCTTCCGCCGTCAAAATAGTTCAAGCATTGGCAAGCGGCAAAGAAACCAAATGGGATCCCCGCTTTGCCCTTTCACCCGCCGCAAGAGCGGC
>DYNT01000134.1 GCA_020720905.1 Micavibrio aeruginosavorus | reverse complement strand
AACAAGCAAACGCGGCCAAAAAGTTTTCGGGTTTTCAAGTTGACGTAGTATAAATAGGGAAAAACTCCTGAAAAAGGCCTCTCCCTATTATCAACCTTACACGAGAGAATGTTCTGCGAGCAACCCCTTTGGTGAGACATGGCCAGCCATTCTCAACGCCTCGGTCAGAACTTGTTGTTCTCTTTTTTCAGAAGGCAAGCCAAAATCCTTGATCCCAGCCTCAAGCGCTTCACGATTTCCATATCGGCCTTCTTTTGTCCCTAAAAAAGAGTGCGCGAGTCTTTTGATTTCCCCAAGGCGCGTGGCTTCGGCAAGGCGCTGGAAAGAATCGGGCGATACTTCAACGGGGATACGCAAAAGGGGAGCATAACCTTTCTCGTTCGTAAAATCACCTTTTTGGAACAAACTAATCTCAATGGGTAGCAGACCCTTTTTCAAAAAAGCCATTTTTACGGAAAACGCCGTGCGCGAAAGGGAATCCCACAATTCATTGAAGCCCAAATAAAGAGTTTGATGATCTGCAGCACTAAGTGAAACGCGCACTTCACCATCAACATCAAAAATCAAAAAGCTTGAATACTCCCTCTTTACACTTACAAAATCACGGGCGCTTTTGCCTTCGGGAAAAAAACGTGGGGGAAGAGCAAGGTGCGCCCCGACACATTCACCAAAAATGGCTTCGATTTGGTCCTCAAGTTCCCTTTCTTCCATTCTTCTTTCGCCTTCCTTTTCCATTTTCAAGCTCCCCATAAGATTTTTACATGAAACAATTGGCGCAGAGCCGTAAACAGGGTAGAACCTTTCTTCGGTTTAAAACAAGAAAGACTTTTGGTTAATGGCAACTTTTCTCCCCACCTTTTTGGACGAGCTGCGCGAGCGCCTGACGTTGTCGGACATCGTCGGCAAGCGCATACGTCTGCTCCGCGCAGGGAGAGAGTTCAAGGGCTGCTGTCCTTTTCATAAAGAAAAAACGCCCAGCTTTTACGTCAACGACGACAAAAAGTTTTTCCACTGCTTTGGTTGCGGCGCGCATGGCGATGTCATCGGCTTTACCATGCGCCATGACGGGCTCAGCTTTCCCGAAGCGGTTGAATCTTTGGCCGCGCAGGCGGGCCTTGCCGTTCCCCAAGACACCCCCATGGAACGCGAGCGCTTTGATAAAGAAAAAAGCCTTCATCACCTTTTGGAACGCGCCACCGTTTTCTTTGAAGAGCAACTGCGCACCCCCGCAGGTCGCGAAGCCCGCGCCTATCTTTTGGGACGCGGCCTACAAGACAAAGCGCAGCGTCGCTTCCGCCTTGGCTATGCGCCTTCGGACGCGCAGGCGCTTATCCGGCAGCTTCAAGGCGAAGGGTTTGGCCTGCCCGATATGCTGGCCGTTGGCCTTATCAAAAAAGCCGAAGATCGTCCCGATCATTACAGCTTTTTTAGAAATCGCGTGATGTTTCCCGTTGCCAACAGGCGCGGGCAAACGGTCGCATTCGGCGCGCGCATCATGGGCGAGGGTGAGCCGAAATACCTGAACTCTCCCGATCATGCCCTCTTTCACAAAGGCCAGCTGCTTTACGGCCTGTCCCGCGCCCGCGCCGCCCTTGCGCAAGGCCAACCGCTAATCGTCGTCGAAGGCTATATGGACGTGATCGCATTGGTCGAAGCGGG
The DNA here is from genome assembly GCA_020720905.1 of Micavibrio aeruginosavorus. Taxonomy (GTDB): domain Bacteria; phylum Pseudomonadota; class Alphaproteobacteria; order UBA9219; family UBA9219; genus UBA8914. Next base: position 1,858 of record DYNT01000134.1, on the reverse strand, counting down.
TTATATCGGCGCGGTTGCGCCTCTTGGCACGGCGCTAACCGAAGACCAGTTAGCGCTTTTGTGGAAGATGCTGCCGCCTCTAGAATCGCGAGAGCCGACGCGTGACTACAGCCCCATCCTTTGCTTTGATGGCGATAACGCAGGCCTTCGCGCCGCTATGCGTGGCGCGGATCGCGCTCTGCCCTTGCTCACTGCCGCGCAAACGGCCCGCATTGCCTATCTGCCCACGGGCGAGGATCCCGACAGCTTGCTGCGTAGCGCAGGCCGCAGCGCGATGCAGGCCGTATTGGATCAAGCCAAGCCGATGGTCGAGGTCATTTGGGATATGGCGCTGACGGGGCGGCGTTTGCAAACGCCAGAAGATCGCGCCGTTGCCGCACGGGCTCTCCGCCAAAAAGTTGCAGTGATTCGCGATGAGACGCTTAAAACGCTTTATCAAGATGCCATTGAAAAGAAGCTGGCCGCCCTGTTCCAGTGGGAGCCAAAAGGCGCGCCAAACATGCACAAAAGGGGCGAAAAACAACGCAAAACAGGCGCGTTTCCGACACGTTTTGTGCCCTCCACACCCCTGCCGCACCGCCTACAGCCCACAGGCTCGCTTAAACTCAGGGAAAAAGTGCTTTTGGCCATCATGGTTAACCACCCTGCCCTTTTTCACGAATTTGGCGACGAATTGGCTCATATTGGCTTTATCAGCCCGCCGATGGAGGCTCTTCGGCAACAAATCGTTACCCTTTTCTCACAGGATTCGCAGGAACCTCTTGACGCGGCGGCACTTTATCGCCATTTGTCCTTGGGGGATGCCGCAGGCGGCGCGCAAAAAGGCTTGGCTGATGTTTTATCAGAGGCCACTTTTATGCACGCTGGTTTTGCGCGGCCTGATCGCCCGATAGAGCAAGCGCGGCAAGGATGGAAATCTATCTGGAATAAGTATTTGCAAGAACAACTTCAAATCGATCTTCAGGCAGCAGGTCGCCTTTGGCACGAGGATCCTTCGGATGCCAATCTTGCGCGCCTTATGTCTCTTCGGGAACAAATGGAAACTTTGGTGCGCGAATCAGATGAACAAATGACCTATGACAGCAACCAAGACTCCCTTCTATAATCAGAGTCGCAAGACAAGCGTAATGAGAGAAAAAACATGGCCGTCAAGAAACCTTTAAAACCCGTCAGCAAAGCCAGCCCCAAGATCAAGACGACAAAAGTGGCTGCGCCAAAACAGACCAAGAAAACGGCTGCTGCGCCGCGCAAAGCGGCTGCGCCCAAAAAGGGGATCAAGCCCGCCCCCAAGGCCGCCCCTAAAGCTGCGGCCAAGCCTGCTACCAAAACAAAAACCGCCCCCAAGGCGATAAGCAAAAGCGCCGCCAAAACGCCGCCCAAGGCCGCCCCCAAAACAACAACAAAGATCAAAGCCACGCCTAAAACAACGCCCAAGACAACAACCAAAGTTAGGGAGAAAACGACTCCTGTTGTGATAGCCCCCACGCCTCTGCCCAAGGCTTCCGTTGATACGGCAGCGGCCACAAAAGCCAATACGAACAAAGCCGCTTTGCTGTCCATTCCAACTGAAGATTCGCCCCCCGACGACGATCATAGCGAAGCGCCGTTGATCGAAACGGGTCCTGACGCCGTCAAACGGATGATCAAGCGCGGCAAGGAACGCGGCTATGTCACCGTGGACGAAATCAACGCCGTATTGCCGCAAGATAAAATCAATTCGGACTTTATTGAAGACACGATGGCGCTGCTTTCCGAAATGGGCATCAACGTCGTCGAAAACGAAGATGACGAGCCCGCTGCGAAAAACGATGGCGACGGCGAAGACGGCGAAGGCGAGACCAAGGGCAATGTGTCTTCG
>DYNT01000133.1 GCA_020720905.1 Micavibrio aeruginosavorus | reverse complement strand
ATCGCTTTGTGAATCCTAAATCTTTCAGGTGGATGAATTAGTTTTAGAATTGCTGCTTTGCGGCGACAGCTTACACCCACAACCTCGTTCTTATGCACATGAAAGCGCACACAGAATACCTGTTTGTCAAGGAAGCGGCACGAGGGCAAGGCATTGGAAAAAAGCTTGTGCATGCCGCCATCCTTGCTTCTTATAAGAAAGGGTGCAATGGCTATGTCATATCGGCCTCGCCCCTGAATAAATTATCAAACCACGTTTATAAGGTGCTTGACCTGACACAAAAGAAAAAAACGCGGATCGATTACGTGGCCGACCTCTCTTTCATGGAGCAGATGATGAAAACAACCACCCCAAAGGAAAAAAGTTGAAGATTAAGAAAAAAGCTAAATCCACGCGCAAAACGCGTGACGATTTCCGGAACGGAAAAAAGCCGAAGCGCAGCTTTGGTCAAATGTCAAAAAAACCGGATGCAAAAACAGAAGAGAATAAAATTAAACCAGCGCGCCCCACGCCCGTCGCCGTCGTTGGCGTGGTCATCAAAACGAAAACGGGCTGGGGGCTAGAGCTCACGGATCGCAAAGACAAGACGATCTATACCCTTCGCAATCCCGATAAGGCCAAAACGCTGGCGGGGCAGCTTGTCGCTGCCAAGCTTATCCATAGCACAAAGAACGGCAAGGAAGAGCTGGAGATAACCGAAGTTCTTGGCTCCCCCGATGATCCCAACGTGGTGAGCCTGATTGCTATCGAAGCCAATGGCATTCCCACCGCCTTCCCCCAAGAAGCGCTGGACGAGGCCAACGCTGCCAAGCCCGTGACGCTAGAGGGGCGCACCGACCTTCGCGCCATTCCCCTTGTCACCATCGATGGCGAGGACTCGCGCGATTTCGATGATGCCGTGTTTGCGGAATCCCATGGCGCGGGCGGCTGGCATTTGATCGTCGCGATTGCCGATGTCGCGCACTATGTGAAGCCTGACAGCGCGTTGGATCAAGAAGCGTATCGTCGCGGCAACTCCACCTATTTTCCCGACCGCGTCGTGCCAATGTTGCCAGAGGCGTTATCGAACGATCTATGCTCTCTTATGCCGCATAAAAACCGCGCCTGCCTAGCCGCACATCTGTGGCTGGATAAAAAAGGCGAACTGGTCAAGTGGCGCTTTGAGCGCGCGGTCATGAAATCGCATGCGCGGCTGACCTATACTCAAGTTCAAAAGGCGATGGATGGCCATCCCAATGCGACGACGAAACCGCTTTTGGATACCGTCATCAAGCCGCTTTATGGCGCATATGAATGCCTGATTGCCGCGCGTCTTGAGCGCGGCACGCTAGAGCTGGACTTGCCAGAGCGCAAGGTCGTGATCGACGAGGACAGGCGCGTGAAGGCGATAGCCCTGCGCGAGCGCCTTGATAGCCACAAGCTGATCGAAGAGTTCATGATCTGCGCCAACGTCGCCGCCGCCGCGCAACTGGAAGGCAAAGGCGGCCTGTGCCTTTACCGCGTGCATGACAAGCCATCGGAAATCAAGCTGGACGCGCTGCGCGATTTTCTGGACACGCTGGGGATCAAGCTGGTTCCCTTTAAACAGCTTCACCCCCGTATGCTTACCCATATTTTGGAAAACGCGGCGGGCGGCAATCACGCGCAAGTGATCAACGAGGTTATGCTGCGCTCGCAATCTCAAGCGGTCTACAGCCACGCGAACATCGGCCACTTCGGCCTTGCCCTCGCTAAGTACGCGCACTTCACCTCGCCCATCCGGCGCTATGCCGATCTTATCGTGCATCGCGGATTGATCCGCACGCTGAAGCTTGGCGACGACGGTTTAACCGATGCGGCCATCAAAAAGCTGGAGGACACCGCCGCGCATATTTCGGGAACCGAACGGCGCTCTGCGATGGCTGAGCGCGACGTGGTGGATCGCTTCACGACCCTGTTTATGGCGGATAAAATCGGTGCGACGTTCCCCGCACGGATCAGCGGCGTGGCGCGGTTTGGCCTGTTCGCGCGGCTAGACGAAACAGGCGCGGACGGCATCATCCCCTTTAATGCCCTGCCCCGCGATTTCTATGAGTACGACGAAAAAAGCCAGTCTATGATAGGCCAGCGCCATGGCCGCACCTATCGCCTTGGCCAAGCCGTGAGCGTCAAGCTGGACAAAGCCGACCCGCTGACAGGCAGCATGAGTTTTTCAATTATCGATCCCGAAAAAGAAAAAGCCAAGGAAAAGAAGGCCCTTCCATCAAAGCGCCGCCCCTCTTCAAAACAGCACAGATAACAAGAAAATCCATAAAACAACAGCAGCTACCCCATGAAAGTATTATCACTGCCCATAATCTACTACACAACCCATCATTCCCATGATATCATTCATGACCTATTTTAAAGGAATAGATAATGAAAAAATTAAACGTCCTTCTTCTTGGTTGGGGCAAGATGGGCAATGTCGAGGGCAAAGCCATCCTCTCCCTTCGCTCTGAACTGGAACGAGCAAAACGGGATCTTAATCTTGTTGTCGTTGATCGCAGTGAAGAACGCTTAGACGATGCGCGGCATTTTGCGAACAGTTGTTTTCCAGACCACACCCATGCCCTTGCCGCGATGCGTGCAACAGGCGCACCACCAGAAATCGTTGTCATGGCTCTCAACGATGTTGATCATTTTCCTGTCTTCAAAGGCATTCTTGAAACAACGCCTTCTGTCAAAGCCGTCTTTTCGGAAAAGCCGCTGACAGCCACACAAGCAGAAGCCGAAAACCTTTACCCTCTCCTGCATGAGAAATTTGTAACCCTTAACACCATTATTAATTTCAGTCCCGTTTTTGATGTCTTACAACAATCTCTTCCACACAATATGGCTCTCACACGCTTTGATTGTTTCTGGCGCAAAGACCGAACGAAAGACACACGCCCTTCAACAGGCATTATCACTGATATTATCCATCCTCTCGGCGTTGTGTCCGACATGTTTAAGCAGGGAGCTATAACGCTTCTAGGGGGGCTGGGCTTTCAAGGCTATTTAAGCGATGGGGCCAAAGATGTCGTGTATGAAATCGACACGCACTGGATGACGGCCAAGAACATCCCCGTGATCTTACAGGCAAGTTATGCTTACCCTAAACAGCAGCGTGAGGTCATCGCGCATTACAAAAATGCCGCAGGGGAAACATGCATCGCTGATCTTCAATTCGACGTAGCGCGTACAACAGATCACCTTGTCTTCTCGCACTATGCATCAAATGGAAAGCAGCTTTCTCAAACCACCTATACCAGTAAACCAGAAGATGTCCAAACGGGCTACGCTGGCATGATAGGCGACAGAGTTTCTGCCTTCATCGGCTGGAGCCTTCGCTCCTATCTTGACCGCGAAGATCAACTGGCCGCTCACAAAACATCCAATTTGGAATCATCGCGCATCCTTCAAAACATCATCGAGCAAATCCGCAAGCCTAACGCCCCTCTTATCATCAGGCAGAGCCCTGCTTTAACCCTTTTAACGTCGCGTCAAGGTTAAGCTCTCCATCACCGCCTCAACGCTTA
>DYNT01000132.1 GCA_020720905.1 Micavibrio aeruginosavorus | reverse complement strand
ATCATGCCGCTTTCCGGCAAGAGCTCCTGCTGCATTCTCTTTTCCTGCTGTTATATTCTCATCATGCCGCTTTTAGGCAAGAGAGGATGCTGCAGCTTTAGATAAAGAGAATGCAGCAGGAGCTCTTGCCGGAAAGCGGCATGATGAGAATATAACAGCAGGAAAAGAGCAACTTTATAATCAACAGGTTATGTTGGAAACTTTGGAGGGAATGGCAGGGCGTGGTTCCGGCGGATCAAGTGGTGGTAATTTAGGCGGAGGTTCCGGCGGCGGAGGCAACCTAGGCGGGGGTGGTGGTCGTAATTTGCCGAATTATGCTGATGGTGGACGGACGACTCCAAGTGGTGGCGGACTTTCAGATAAAGACATAAGGCAATTGATGTCTGATGAGGATGGCAAAGACGATAGAGGATAATCTTCTTTACCCTCTGTCCTTCCTTCCCCCTTCTCTCTCATCTCACGCCCGTTGATCTAAAGTCCCTCCCGCCGCGCTCGGTCGGGGGGGGCTTTCCCTTTCCGTTATCCCCTCTTTCCGCCTTTTTTGCCTCCTCCCATGCAGGTTAGGCGGCCAGAAACTTTTCTGGTTTTCAAGCGGGCTGGTTATACTCTAGAGTAAGCCAGCCTTTCTTTTTTCCCGATTCGATCCGGAGTGTTTCCTTATGACTCGTTTGCTTGCGCGAACCTTTTTGGTTGTTTTGTTGGCTCTTGGCTTTGTTGCCATGGGTGGGGGGGCCGATGCCCGAACGGTGGATCAAAGCGCAAGCGTTCCTGTGGTTAAAAGCGCCGCTTCTAATGCCGATACTTATAAGCAGCTCACTCTTTTTGCCGATGTGTTAGAACGCACACGCGCTGATTACGTGGACGAAGTCACGGATGAAAAGCTGATTGAAAACGCGATCAACGGCATGCTTGCCGCGTTGGATCCTCATTCAGGCTATTTGAACAAGAAAAATTACGAAGATATGCAGACGCAGACGCGTGGTGAGTTTGGCGGTTTGGGGATTGAAGTCACGATGGACAACAGCTTGATCAAGGTGATCTCGCCCATCGATGATACGCCTGCCGCGCATGCGGGGCTTCAATCGGGTGATCTTGTCACGCATTTGGATTCCAAGCCAGTGACGGAGCTGACGCTCAGCGAGGCTGTTGATAAAATGCGCGGCGTGCCTGGAACAAAAATTACGCTCACCATTCGGCGCGGCGGTCTATCGGGGCAGCCGTTTGATGTGACTTTGACACGCGCGGTGATCCATGTGCAGGCGGTGCGGTGGGAGGCCAAGGACGATGTGGCCTATATCCGCATCAAGACGTTCAACGAACAGACGCAGCCCAGCCTTGATAAGGCCTTGGCTGAGGCGAGCAAGCAGATTGGCGCGAAGCTGGTCGGTTATGTGATCGACCTGAGGAATAATCCGGGCGGGTTATTGGATCAAGCCATTTCTGTCAGCAGCAGTTTTATCGACGGGGGGAAAGATGTCGTCTCGACGCGCAGCCGTCATAAGGACGAAAACCAAACCTACCTGTCTAAGGGCGGCGACAAAACGGGCGGCAAGCCCCTTGTTGTGCTCATCAATGGCGGCTCGGCCTCAGCGTCTGAGATTGTCGCAGGCGCTTTGCAAGACTATCACCGCGCCATTATTCTTGGCACCAAGAGTTTTGGCAAAGGCTCTGTCCAGACGATCATTCCTCTTTCAGGATCGGGGGCGATGCGTCTGACAACGGCGCGGTATTACACGCCGTCGGGGCGTTCGATCCAGCAAAAGGGGATTGAGCCTGACATTGCCGTCCAACCTGCCAAGCTTGAGGAAATTACGACGGGCAAGGGTTTAAGCGAAGCGGATCTGCGTGGCGCTTTGGCGAATGATACGGCCAAAGAGGGCAAGGACTCTAAAAAGGACAACAAGGAAAAGAAGGCCAAACCTGTTGATGATGAAGGCGCTTTGGATGAGCCTCCTGATGACAGCAAGAAAGAATCTGGCACTAAAAAAGATAAGGCTGGTAAAAAAGAAGAGGCTTATGATTATCAGCTAGAGCGCGCTTTGGATTTGATCCGAGGTATCCACTTGTTCAGCCTTAAAACGTCCGTGGTTGCGGAGGATCAGACGAAGTGACCGACGATGCGCCAGCCCCTGATGCGCTTCCACCTGTTGATATCGCCATCGCCTTTCAAGCGGCCTTGGCGGCGCGGCGAGAAACTTTTCTGGCGCGTTATCCGCGCAAGCTGAAGCTGGCAGCAACGGGATTGTTGTTTTTAGCCTTGATTCTTCCCTATGGCTTGGGGCGTGGGATTTCGTCTCATCCAACGGGATCTTCCTCCTATCATGATGAGGAGGGAGAGGACGATTTGGATTTATCCTCCATCCCAACAACCCTTGATAAGTCGCCGACTAAAGAACGGCATGAGCCTAGGACAGAGGACGAAAAGCAAGCCGCTACTCTTAATGATGCGAACATTGAGTCTTTAAGCATTGCGCCCGATATGGCGTTGGTGGAGGAAACGCCCACCGGTTTCCTTCCGAAGATAGCGGAAGACGGGCGGCGTCCTTGGCAGGTGTATGCCAAGACGTTTGATTTTCGCGATCCGCGCCCGCGCATTGCTCTTGTGATCGGTGATATGGGGTTTTCGCGTGTGGCAACGGATGCTGCTCTGCATCGTTTGCCTCCGTCTGTGACGCTTGCGTTTGATGTGCAGGGCACGGCGATTGATGAATGGATCACGCGCGCGCGGCAAGATGGTCATGAAACGCTGCTCTCTTTGCCGATGGAGCCGTTTGACTATCCGCGCAATGATTCGGGGCCACAATCTCTTTTAACGACTTTGCCGAACAGCGATAACATGACGCGGTTGCGCGATGCGTTGCGTCTGGCGCAGGGCTATGTTGGCCTAACGACGCTTTCCGGATCGCATTTTGTGACGGACTCGGTGAAGATGGAACCTGTTTTGGAAGAAGCCCGCAAACGGGGGCTTTTATTTTTGGATGCCAAGATTGCCTCGCGCAGCATTATCGGTGATCTCGCTGTTAAAATGAAAGTGCCCACAGCACAAAGCGTTCGCTTTATTGATTCAACTCCGACGCCGCAAGCCATCGATGCGGCTCTTGCGCAGCTGGAGCAAATCGCGCACGTTGAAGGAGCGGTTGTCGCGATGGCCTCGCCCTTGCCCGTGACCTTTGAGAGGATCGAGATTTGGGTGCGGCAACTGAGCGAGCGCGGCATTGCTCTTGTTCCGCTTTCCTCGGTGGTGCGATAAAATAGACCTTTTGCATAACCTTTGCCGTCCGTTTTATACCCTTCATGAAGGCCTAATGGACAAAAAGAAACCCCCTGAAAGGGGGGTGTGGCGGAGACAGAGGGATTCGAACCCTCGATACAGGTATACCCCGTATAACGGTTTAGCAAACCGTCGCCTTCAGCCTCTCGGCCATGTCTCCGCATCTCGTATCCTTCAGGGGCTAAGGCTGAAGGCTTTATTGTTTTACTCGCCTACGGCGAGTGGGCAGCCTCTCGGCCATGTCTCCGCATCTCGTATCCTTCAGGGGCTAAGGCTGAAGG
>DYNT01000131.1 GCA_020720905.1 Micavibrio aeruginosavorus | reverse complement strand
TAAGCGGTATTATCGTGATCGATTGCCTGAAGATGGCTGCGCGCGCGGATGCCTCAAAGGTTGTGAATGCGTTTGAGCGTGTGGTGGCCGATGATCCCGCAGGCGTGTCCTGTTTCGGTCTTAACAAGCTGGGACTTTTGGAAGCCACGCGCACGCGTCGTGGCCCGCCTTTGGCGGCAAGGCTGGCATGACGAAATGGGTTGCCGTCTCAACCCAATAAGCTTAGTCTTCTTGATATGACAAACTATGGGCGCCCTTTTTTGCTTGTTGGACTGCTGGCTTTAAGCGGCTGCGTTCCCTTTTGGCGTACATGGATGCGGCCAGAGCCTCCCGCCAAGCCTTATACGGTTTTGCCGCCTCATGAAAATTGGTGTTACAGTACGCTGGGGCAGATTGAATGTTATCCCGCGCCCCAACGGCTGCCGCCCGAATCATTGGTGAGCGTTGATCCTCCCTCGCGCTTTCCTTTAACGCGGGAAGCCTATGCCAAGGCGTTGGCCGAAACGCAGAAGCCCAAAAAATAATAAGAACGTAAGCAATCAAATAGGCCCCTTCCTGTTTCACGACCTCATAATTTTGATCATTATGCCAAAATTGAGGACGCTATTTTTGTAACATTTGCAAAATCATCGGCTCCAAATGTCGTGCTAACAGAAAATTAATGGGTGTAGGTGTACACTAGACCATGTTTATGGTGTTATCTTACTCTCACTCTTAAAGGAGTCACGCCTATGTGTCGTTTTCTTTTATCTCTTGGCCTGTTTATACTTCTGTGCGCCCCTGCGTTGGCTGGCACGCTGTTCCCGCCGAAGAATTCTTTTTCCGTTACCGATCCGATAACAGGAGTATCAACGGTTTCTTGTGCAGCGAACACGTCTCTTGTCTGGTCAACCGAAGATGGCGGATGTCTTAAGTGTATGAGCACGTCAGAAATGGTGACCATCCCCAATTGTCCTGCCGGGAAAGTGTTCTCTGGCATCACCAATGGTGTTCCTGTTTGTACGGATATGTCAAAGGTAACCATCCCCAATTGCCCAGAGGGACAAGTTTTGAAGGGTATTAGCAATGGTGTTGCCACCTGTGTGTCAATGACAGCCCTTTCAAGTTGTGTGAGTGTAGCCAGTAATGGTGGTGGATGGGCTCCAGCAGCAACGGCCTCTTGCCCTGGCGGATATACTTTAACGGGGGGAAGTTGTAATATGTATCGTGGCGGCGATGGCCGTGAGATATCGCCTCGAACCTGTTCGCCATCAGGCAATGGTTATTATTGTGCGGAAGGCAATAGTGGTAATTGTGTAGCTATTGCGACCTGTTGCAAATAGATAGAGACGCCGTGCGCCCGTGCGGCGTAGGATCCCCGCTTTCTTGCGGGGATCCTATTTGGTTTTTTTTCTTGTATACTACGTCAACTTAAAAACCCGAAAACTTTTTGGCTGCGTTTGCTTGTTTCTCTTTGGTTTATGCGTCTTGGCGGAGAAAAACTTTTTGGGTTTTCAAGCGGACGGACTATAATCCCTTTATCTGACATAAGGTCTCTTATGGCCTTTGGCATCACACCATAATCATGCCGCCGTTGATGTGGATCGTTTGGCCGGTGATATAACGTGCTTCCTCGCTGGCCAAAAAGACGATGCTGGCTGCGACGTCTTTCGGCTCGCCCAAATAACCAAGCGGAATGTTGGCGAGCATTCTGTTCTTTTGCTCATCGTTCAGCTTGTCGGTCATGGCCGTGACGATAAAGCCCGGCGCGACGCAGTTGACGGTGACACCGCGTGGTGCCATTTCCTGCGCCAGCGATTTGCTCATGGCGATCAGACCGCCCTTGGACGCCGCATAGTTGGCTTGCCCCGCATTGCCCATCACGCCGACGACGGATGCCATGTTGATGATGCGGCCCCAGCGGCGCGTCATCATGCCTTTCAGCGCGGCGCGAGACAGACGGAACGCGGAGGACAAGTTCACATTCATCACCAGATCCCAGTCCTCATCCTTCATGCGCATGGCAAGGCCATCGCGCGTCAGGCCCGCGTTGTTGATCAGAATATCCACGCCGCCGCCCAATTTCTCCTCGGCTTCCTTAATAAGGGTAGGGGGAACGGCGGGATCGGTCAGGTTGCCAACGACGGTTACCGCATGCGCCGCGCCGCCAAGCTCGGTCTGCAGCGCTTCGATGCCTTCGGGGCGAATGTCGGTGAGCGCAACGTGCGCGCCTTGCGCCACCAGCATCTTGGCAATGACGGTTCCAAGGCCGCCTGCCGCGCCCGTGACAAGCGCATTCTTTCCGTTCAGTGACAACATGGTCTTTCCTTTCGTGTCGTTATATTAAAAACAGTTTAAGCGTTGGCACTTTAATCACCCTCCCGCAAGGGGAGGGTGGTTTGTTATGGTTGCCTTGCCAACTCTTGAAGCGGAAGCTGTTTATACTACGTCAACTTGAAAACCCGAAAACTTTTTGGCCGCGGAGACCTGTTTCCTTTTAGGTTATGTGGCTTGGCGGAGAAAAATTTTTCGGGTTTTCAAGCGGACGGACTATATCGTAAAAAAGCGTCGATATCCTCTGGTGTTTGCAGGGACACCGCCGTGATTTCTTTATCGATGCGTTTGGCAAGGCCAGCCAAAACAGAGCCTGCGCCGCATTCAACCAGCCGATCAACGCCGTGCGCCTTCATGAACAAAACGGACTCGCGCCAACGGACAGCGCCCGTAATTTGCTGCACGAGCAGATCACGGATTTCGTCGGGATTGCTGGTCGCCTGCGCCGTGACGTTGGCGATGACGGGAACGCAAGGCGACATAAGCTGAACCTGCGCCAAGGCTTCGCGCATTTCATCGGCGGCGGGCTGCATAAGGGGGCAGTGAAACGGCGCGCTGACAGGCAGCTTGATACAGCGTTTCAGGCCTTTTTCGGCAGCCAGAGCAATGGCGCGATCAATCGCAAGGTTATGGCCACTGATGACGACTTGGCCATCCGCGTTATCGTTGGCGGCCACGCATAGATCGCCTTGCGAGGCAGCTACCGCAATCTCTTTGGCTTGATCAACATTCGCGCCCAGCAAAGCTGCCATCCCGCCGATTCCGACGGGAACGGCCTTTTGCATGGCGCGGCCACGCTTGCGTAACAGGAGCGCGGTGTCGGCCAGCGATAAACTTTCCGCCGCGCAAAGCGCCGCATATTCGCCAAGGCTATGCCCCGCGACAAAGGCGGCCATTGCGGGCAGTTTCTTGCCGCTTTGCGACAGGAGAACGCGCAAAACGGCCATACTGACCGTCATTAAAGCGGGCTGCGTGTTTTCCGTCATTTTCAGCTCATCTTCCGAGCCTTCGAACATAAGGGTTGAGAGTTTTTGCTCTAAAACCTCATCAACCTCTTGAAAAACCTCACGCGCCACAGGATAAGCGTCAAAAAGAGCCTTGCCCATGCCAATCTTTTGGCTTCCCTGTCCGGGAAATACGAATGCTTGTGTCATATAATCTCCTTAGAGGGCGAAACTGCCACGCTTGAAGCCGCTTGTCAAAGCCCTGCCAAGCGGGTTTAATGCGCTTCCACACTCTTGTCATTCCCGCGAAAGCGGGAATCCAGAGTCGTAAGCAACTA
>DYNT01000130.1 GCA_020720905.1 Micavibrio aeruginosavorus | reverse complement strand
GCGGCGGGCGAAGAGAGGGGGGCAGAGATCCAGAAGACTGGGAGATTCAATTGGTTTCTTATCCCCCTGGATTCCCGCTTTCGCGGGAATGACATGGATTTTTATTGGTTTCTCAAACGCACAAACCCATTATTCGGGCTGGGTTAGGATTGGCGCGGTGGGAGCTTATCGCCCCCATTTTTCTTCTGGATTGCAGCTAAAGGTCGCGGGGGTGTTCAGGGCTTCCAGCATAGTCTCAATCGTCGTCACGGGCTTGAAGATAAGCAAGTTGTCGGGCATGGCGAATTGTTTATCCACCAGATGCTGGATGAGTTGAAAAGCGGGTTGCCAGAACCCAGCCACATCAAAAAACACAACGGGCTTGGTGTGAAGGCCTAATTGCTTCCATGTCAGAATCTCAAACGCTTCATCCAGTGTGCCAAAGCCTCCGGGCAAAACGATAAAGGCATCGGCTTTTTCAGCCATAAGGCTTTTGCGCGTGTGCATGTCGTCCACGACGATCAGTTCCGTAAGGCCTGTATGCTGCATTTCATGCGCTCGAATATGTTCGGGAATAATGCCTGTGACTTGCCCTCCGGCGGCCAAGACGGAATCGGCAATAATCCCCATCAAGCCGACATGGCCGCCGCCATAGACAAGGTGAATTTTGTTGTGGGCGAGAGCCGCTCCAATGGTGGCGGCAGCGTCTTTATAAACAGCGTCAACGTGGTTTGATGAACCGCAATAAACGCAAACGGATTCTATGGTCAAGGGTTTGTCCTGTTTTGTTTTTTTTCAATGAGTATTATACCCTGTCATTTCTTAACAGGTTGTCACCAGTGTTATAAAATAGAGCCAATAAGATGGGTAAAAGCCCTTGATTCTTGCAAAAAGCGAGTCAGAGGATGGAAAAGATAGAGGGGGGTTGGCGGATTAGGGATGGTATAGGTTCCGCTGACGATAATCTTCATCTCATGATCAATGCCGAACGTCACAAGGGGAAGCCCTCGTGCGCCTTCTAAAAGAGCGATCAGCTGCTCCCTTTTTTCAATCGATGTGACGGAATAGGGCAGGTAGCCTAAAACACCCCAAATAACAAGCTGCGCTGTCGCGCCATTTGGAATATGGCGGGCATGATAAAGGACGCCATCGACTTCAAAGCTTAGGTTGCTGACTTTGGGGACGATAACTTGCCGAATAAATTGGTCTGTATCGGCAATAAGCGATACGCACTTTTTCGAATTCGAATCGCTTGCCCCTGTCATAGAAGATAAGACCCCAAGCGAAGCAAGGGGGCGTCCATACGAGGCGGTGGGGGCGGGGCTTGGCATGATGAAAAGTATGACCAATGAGGGAAGCGTCACGACATCCTAAACGACGAACTTTAACAGGTCTTTAAAATTAGGAGCCTTGTTGTAGGGGTATCTTTATTTGTCCTATTTCAGTCCTTTTCAAACAAGCCTACCTTCTGCTAGCCTACGATTTGTCCAACAGGCAGAGGGTTCCCATGAAAAACAACAGCTTTCTTTCCTATATTCATCCAGCGGGATGGCCTTTTATCGGTATCGCTGCGCTGATCGCTGTCCTTTTATCCTTTTTTGGCGGTGTGGCGCTTATGTTCGGCCTTATCCTTTTGGCGTGGGTCGTTTATTTCTTCCGCAATCCGGCGCGTGTGACGCCTGTGCGTTCCGGTCTTGTCGTCAGCCCTGCAGACGGTCGTGTGTGCCTGATCGCCGATGTTGTGCCAGAGGCTGATTTGGGGCTGGGCGAGGAGCCGCGTACGCGCATCAGCATTTTTCTCAACGTGTTTGATGTGCATGTGAACCGCTCGCCCGTTGATGGCGAGGTTGCCTATATCGGTTATCGCGCTGGTAAGTTTGTCAATGCCTCTTTGGATAAGGCGAGCGTGGATAATGAGCGCAACGCGCTGGCGATCACCATGAGCGGCGAGCATCCCTATGCCGGACAGAAGATCGGCGTTGTGCAAATCGCGGGGCTGATTGCGCGGCGCATTTTATGCAGCGTTGTCCTTTCGCAAAAGTTGCAAGCGGGGGAGCGTTTTGGCCTGATCCGCTTTGGCAGTCGCACAGACGTTTATATGCCGCAAGGCGTCAAGCCTTTGGTCTGCGTGGGACAGCGTGTTTTGGGTGGCGAGACGATTTTGGCCGATATGACAAGCGAAGAGCCTCGCCGCGTCGGTGAAGTTCGCTAATTTTAAGGCCAACAACAAAGGGTTTATGTCCATGAAAGAATATCCTTTATCGCGTCTTTTGCCGAACATGCTCACGATGGTGTCCTTTTTCGGCGGATTGATGGCGGTGCGTTTTGCGATGCAAGAGAGGTGGGAGCATGCGGCGCTGGCGATTGTCATTGCCTCCGTTTTCGATATTTTGGATGGACGCGTGGCGCGGATGTTGGGGACGACATCCAAGTTTGGAGCCGAGCTTGACTCGCTGGCGGATTTAACAAGCTTTGGCGTTGCGCCTGCGCTGGTTCTTTATATGTGGAACCTGTCATCGGGGGCTGGCGCGTTTGGTTGGACGGCGGTGATGGTGTTTGCCGCGTGTTCGGCCTTGCGCCTTGCTCGGTTTAACACGATGTTAGAGGATCTCACTGCGCCCAAGTGGACAAAGGGTTATTTTACGGGCGTGCCTGCGCCTGCGGGGGCGGGGCTGGCACTTTTGCCTTTGTTCCTTTTCATAGAATATGGCGAGTCCCTGCGCGCCCCATCCACTCTCTTGGCTCTCTGGATGATCCTTGCTGGCGGGCTGATGGTCAGCCGCTTGCCGACCCTTGCGATGAAGGGGCGGCGTGTGCCTCGCGTTTTTGTCGCGCCGATTATGGCAGCGGTATGCCTTCTTGTCGCGGGTCTGTTCACCAACACGTGGGTGACATTATCAGTCATGTCGTCGCTTTATTTCGTGATGCTTCCCGTAGGGTGGCTGAGCTATCGCGCCCGTGCCAAAAAAGAAAGTGAAGGTTCTTCTCATGCCTAAATCTGTTGACATTGCTTTGCCCAAGGGCGGCTCTATGACGATTGCGAATGATCGCAAGCTGACGTTCATCGCGGGGCCGTGCCAGATGGAATCGCGCCAACAAGCGCTGGAGATGAGCGCCGCGCTGGCCGAGGTGGCTCGTAAATATGATGTTGGCATGATCTATAAAACGTCGTTTGATAAGGCGAATAGAAGCTCGATCAACACGCAGCGCGGGATTGGCCTTGAGGAATCCTTGCCGATCTTTGCCGAAGTGCGTGAAACGTCGGGACTGCCCGTTCTGACCGATATTCACGATATCGCGCAAGTTGCGGCGGTGGCGCAGGCTGTTGATGTCTTGCAGATTCCGGCGTTTTTATGCCGTCAGACGGATTTGCTTTTGGCAGCGGGTAAGACAGGCCTCGCTATCAATGTGAAGAAGGGGCAGTTTCTTGCGCCATGGGATATGAAAAACGTGGCTGCGAAAATTGCCTCAACGGGCAATGAGCGTTTGATGCTGTGCGAGCGCGGCGTGAGCTTTGGCTACAACACGCTGGTGTCCGATATGCGCAGCCTGCCGATCATGGCTGAGACAGGTTATCCTGTCGTGTTCGATGCGACCCATTCGGTGCAGCAACCAGGCGGCAAGGGCGAGTGCAGCGGCGG
>DYNT01000129.1 GCA_020720905.1 Micavibrio aeruginosavorus | reverse complement strand
GACTCATACGCTCGCTATCGCTCGCAGCTGGATTCCCGCCTGCGCGGGAATGACATAAAAGGATAGAGTCATTCTTCATGAACTTGCTTTCGTTCTCATTAATAACCTCTGAACTCTGAACTCTCTCTTACGCTCGTACCTTTTCCAAGAACGTCTTGACCTTTTGGCTGAGAAGGGCGGATTGGTCGGTCAGTTTATTGGCGGCTGCTTGCACTTGCGTTGAAATAGCACCCGTCTCTTCTGCGGCGCGGCTGACGCCGCTGACATTGCGCGAGACATCGCGCGTGCCCGTCGTTGCTTCTGCGATGTTACGGGCGATTTCTTGCGTCGCGGCTCCTTGTTCCTCAATTGCCGAGGCGATGCGCGTTGAGACTTGATTAATGCCGACAATCGTTTCGCGGATTTTTTCAATCTCGCCCACGGTAATGCCTGTGGCTTGCTGAACGCTGCCGATTTGATTGGTGATCTCCTCGGTCGCTTTGGCCGTTTGGGTCGCCAGTGATTTGACCTCGCTGGCCACAACGGCAAAGCCTTTGCCCGCCTCGCCCGCCCTTGCGGCTTCGATGGTGGCGTTAAGCGCCAGCAAGTTGGTTTGGCTGGCAATTTCGCCGATCAGGCTGATAACGCGGCCTATCTTCTCGGCGGTTTCGGCTAGATCGCGCACCGTCTTGTTGGTCGTGTTGGCTTGCTCGACGGCTTTATGGGTGATGTCTGAGGATTCGGTCACCTGACGGCTAATCTCACCGATCGAAGCCGTGAGTTCCTCCGTGGCCGTCGCAACCGTTTGCATGTTCGATGAGGTTTGCTCAGCCGCCGCCGCGACGGTTCCTGTCAGCTTGTTCGACTCTTGCGAGGTTGAGGCCAGCGTATCGGCGGACGTTTTAAGCTCATGGGCTGATGCTGTGACGTCATCAACAACGATTTTGACGCTTTCTTCGAAATCCTTGGCCAAAGTGATCATTTCCTCGCGCCGCTGCTTCATGGCACCAATTATGATCCACGCCAGAAAGCCATAGGCCAGCGTCAGGCCAAAAAATGCGATGAGGATATGCTTCTTTTTGACGTTAGTTGCCTCTAGAATCATAGATTCATTTTGTTCGTTGATGCCTTTTTCAACAAGAGCGGCAAGTTTTTTAAGGTCGTCAATAACTTTATCTTGGTTGTCGCGAGAGTTATCGACGGCGTTATCAAGCGTCTCGTTGTATTGATCATCTTCGACGAGACTAAAAACAACTTTTCCTAGATCAATATAGTGTTGAGAATCTTTTTGGATATTTTGTAGGATAAGAAGGCGATCTTGAGCTTCGTTGACTTTTATGAGCGCCTCAAGTTGTTTAAGAAGCTCATCCGTTTTTGTTTTAAAAAGAGCGGCCTCTTTTTTTATTTCTGTTTTTGCATTCAGGGTTGACGCGGTACGCACAATGCTTGCGATGTCGTTGATGTTTCCCATGATTTCCATGATCAAGGTGCTTTGTTTGACTTCAACGGCGATGATGTGTTCGGAGGAATCCAAAATGTTGGTGAAGCCTTGACGCGCCATGATGACGATAATCAGGAAGACGAAAAGGACGAGAATTTGCGGAGCAAAAACTTTGACAAGCAAGCTGCTTTGAGTCCACCAGCGAAACATGAGATTCTCCCTTTGTTGATCTGTGTTACTTTTAATAAGTAGAACGATAAAAAAAGGTTACCGCATTAATATGATGGTATGTCTTGTGTGTAATATAAGGAAGTAACACAATCGTATGCATGTCGCTTTTCATTGTCATTGTCGTTTCTAAATACATTTGTGTTACTTCTTTGATGTCATGAGAACTCTTTCTTTGCGTTTTTGGTTAAAAATGAGTATCTCTCCTTTTCCATGAGTGTCTTGTTGAATGCCCTTCACAAAGCGGCGCGCGATTATAGAAGTCAGAAGGCTCCTGTTCTTGTTCCGTTATTGTCCTTGCGCCCTGCCTTCTCGTTAAGAAGGCGGGTTGTGCTTGCCTCTGTTCTGGCTGCGCTCCTTTTAAGCGTTATGGGGCTCGTGTTTCTTTATGGCGGCGAGGCGGCAATCGCCCAAGAGGGGGTGGCTACAGCCCACGTTGTTTCTGCACCTTTGCCGGTTCAAGCCGCTGCGCCTTTCAAGAAGGCGCGTAAGATGCAAGAGGGGGAACCCTTTGGTATAGCCCTTTCTGAAGGCAGCCAAGCTTCCGAGATTCAGGATAAAGCGGTTAAGGCAGAGCCTGCGCCTGTTGTCAAAACAGGTGCGCTGATTACCGTGACGAAGATAGAGAAGAAGGCTATCTCCGATGGGGAGGATGAGCCGTCCGGCGACGATACGTTGTCGCGTGCGCGTAAGGCGGCGCAAAAAGGCGCTTGGGACACGGCGCTTAAGCTTTACGGTACAATTTTGCAAAAAGATCCAAAGAACCAAGCGGCGTTGCAAGGCAAAGTTTCCATTCTCTCACACCGTGGGCATGATGAAGATTTAGAAGCTTTGGATGTGTTGGTCGAGAAAAACCCTTCCATGGCGATGGCGCATGCTGCCCGCGCTCGTATTTTAGTGCGGCAAAAAGATACGCTTGAGGCGCTTGCCGCTTGGCAAAAAGCCGTTGCGTTAGAGCCTAAAAACAAGGATTACCGTTTGGGTTTAGCCATCTTGAACGATAAGTTGGGACGGCAGGCTGAGGCGCTTAAGCTCTATCGTACGATTCCTGAGCCGTTGCCGCATGAGGCACAGCGCCGCTTGGACTATTTGGCGTCTCATGAAGAATCCTTGCTATCGTCTGGGGACGGCGAAAGCGAAAACGAGAGTGAAGAGTAAAGGAACTTTATGCCTTTTTTGACGCATTTTGGTCTTGCCTCGTATCCCTTTGGGCTGACCCCTAATCCTGAACTTTATTACCCTTGGAGCGAAACGGAAGCGCTTTTGGCGGCTTTGACGTTTTCCCTCACGCGCGGCGATGGTCTTTTGAAAATCGTGGGTGAAGTCGGCAGTGGCAAGACCCTTTTGTGCCGTTTGCTGTTGGACAGGTTGAATCAGCTTCCGATCGATAGGGCGTATATCAATGCGCCTGTGGCTCTCAGACCCGAAGCCCTGCCTGCTTTGATCGCGCATGAGCTTGGTGTGAAACGCAAGGCGGGGCAGGGGGAAGGCGAGGCTCTTCGTGCCTTTCTTGTGGCGCGGCACGCGCAGGGGCGTCGTTGCGTTTTGGTGATTGATGAGGCGCAGGCTTTGGGCGCAGAGGGGCTTGAAGCTGTTCGGCTTCTCTCAAACCTTGAGACGGCAACCGATAAGCTCTTGCAGATTGTTTTGTTGGGGCAGGCCGAGCTTGATCGGCTTTTGCACAAAAAGAGCCTTCGCCAAATTTTGCAGCGTGTCCAATTCAGCTTTGTGACACGTCCGTTTCCGCGTGAGGTTGTGGAATCCTATATTCGCTTCCGCCTTGAGCAGTGCGCGGTGAAGGCTGGCAAGGGGCGGCATAAGAAAACAAATCTTGGCGTTTCCTTTGCGCCGCAAGCAACGGCGATGATCGCAAGGGCCAGTGGGGGGCTGCCGCGCCTTGTCAATGTGCTGGCTGATAAAGCGTTGCTGGCCGCTTATGCTCAAGGCGCAACGCTGATTGAGCCAGAGCACGTTCGCGCCGCGCGCCGCGAGACGGAAGG
>DYNT01000128.1 GCA_020720905.1 Micavibrio aeruginosavorus | reverse complement strand
CTCATCAAAGACAACGATGGCCGATTCTTTTTGCAAAGAGTCCATCCCCCCTCGATCATCACTGGCCGCGCCATAAACCATGCAGTTCAACCCTGCCAATCGCGCCGTCAGGACGGCCTCAAAAGCGCGATCGCGCACGCACAGGATCACGCGGTTCTGCTTACGCGCCAAAATACGCTCCACCACGCGCAAAAGAGCCTCGCTCGTCACGGGTTTGGGAACATAGTCAACAGCCCCTGCGGCAAGACCTCTCAGAACCTCGTCCTTTTTATCGCTGGCCGTCACCATCACAACGGGGATCGCGGATAAAACAGGATCATCCTTGATCTGTTCAAGAAAGCTAAGCCCCGTCGGCCCTCCTGGCATAATATCGTCCAGAAAAACCAACGATGGTTTATGCTCCACCATAATGCGCCGCGCATCGTGCGTGTTCGTGCCCGTCATCACCCGCGCCCGTTTGGATAAAAGGGCCGTGACGGATAAACGAAGGATGGGATCGTCATCAACAACGGCGATAAGGGGTTTTGAAGAATCATCCGACGACAGAGGCATCCGCTTCTCCTGTTGAGAGTCACACCTTATTGTTCGGATGCGCCAAGGCCAATCCATTTCCCGCGCACATCGTCATAGTGCGCAGCGGGATTGTAAAGCTCAACGCGCAAGGCCAGCGCCTCTGCCGTTAAAGCGCCAAGAGCGGCTTTAATCTGCAAAATAGCCAACGCCTCATCATGCTCAGCCTTCACAAGGTTGACCTTGGCATTCAACACTTCTTGCTCAGCATTCAAAACATCAAGGGTCGTGCGCGTGCCCGCCTTTCGCTCTTCCTGCACGCCGCGCAAAGCCAGCGCCGTCGCCTCGCCTTCGCTTTTGTGCGCGGCAACAGCGGCGCGCGCCGTCAACAGATTTTGCCACGCCCGCACAGCCAGCTCACGCGCTTTATGCCGCGCCGATTCCAGACCAAGGCGCTGCTGCGTCACGGTTTGCCGCGCCGCACGCGTTTTGGCATAATCCGCGCCAGAGCGATAAAGAGGTATGGTCAATCGCGCCATAACCGTCGCATCGTTTTGCCGATGCGATTGCATGATGCTTTGCTCCCACCCGCGAGAGACATTACCCACCAACGAAACTTCCGGCAGAAGGCTCCCCGCTACCGCGCTCACGCCAGCCTTGGCCGCATCCTGCCCATGCAAGGCCGCCAGAACGACAGGATTATTCTTAACCGCTATCGCGGCGGCCTCATCCGCACTATGCGGCGAATTTAAAACCAGTTTGGGGGAAGCCAAGACACCTGCTTGATCCCCGACCAGACGCAAAAAAGTAGCCCGATCATTGGCCAAAGCGCCTTCGGCGCGCGTCCGCGCCGCCATGGCGGCGCTCAACCGCGCCTCGGATTGAGACACATCCGTCTTGGTGACCTCGCCGACATTAAAACGCCCCGTCGTTTCCTCTAACTGCTTGCGCAAAATATCTTCGTTGTTAAGGGTCAGGTCAAGAACGGCCTGGCTTTGCGCAACATCCAGATACGCGGTGGCAACCTCGAAAAGGATTTGTTGCTCGACCTCTTTCAACTTGGCGCGTCCCGCCAGCACGTTCGCATCAGCAGCCTCTATAGCCGCTTGCGTGCGAAAGCCGCGAAACACGGGCTGCGTCACGCGGATACCAACATCACGCGGCACAAGATTCTGTTTCCCCGCCATAGATCCACTGGCAATTTTTTGATGGGAAGAGCCTACCTCCGCAACCGCGTCCACGCTTGGCCTCCACCCGCTGAGCGCCAATGAAACTTGTTCATCCGTGACGCGAAGATTGGCCCGCGCCGCTTGCAGGTCAGGATTGGTGCGGTACGCCCCCGCCAAAGCGCCCTCTAGCGTTTGCGTCCCTGCAAACGTCGGTTGGGTTATAAAAAATAACAGGCCAACGACAACAAAAGGGGGGAAACGCATGAACACATCCTTTTATTTCAGAAAAGAGGAGCCGATTTAAGGCCAAGTTTTTTTAGAATGATCGCCGCCGGACAAAAGCCCGTAAAAACGAACTGGATCATGTTGACCGCAACAAAAGCAGGCAGCACTTGCCACCACGGACTCACCACGACAGATAAGATAAGGCCCAACAAAACAACAGAGCCAACCAACAACATCACGGCACGTTCAATCGTCATCATCGCCTTCTCCTTTTCAACGGATTATGAGGACAGTAAAGGGAATACAACTGCTTCACCACCTGCCCCGCATGTGCGTCGGCAAGCCGATAGTAAATCGTTTGCGACTCGCGCCGCGTTGCAACGATAGCATCTTTCCGCAACCGCGCCAAATGCTGTGACAAAGACGATTGGTTGATGCCCAACATTTTTTCAAGAACGCCAACGGAGCATTCGCCTTCATGCAGACGGCAAAGGATCATAAGCCTGTGTGCATTGGAAAGGCTTTTCATCAACGTCGCAACGCGCCCCGCCTGTCGCCCAAATTCTTGCGTATTTATATTCATGAACGCTAAATTAGCTCTTGCTAATGTTTGTGTCAAGGGGCATAATGCCCACCGTCTTATAAGGAGCACGCTTATGAATCGATTGATCCTTGCCACAAGTTTGGGGCTGACCTTTTTTTCCCTCAGCGCGATGGCGCAAGAGTTCACCGTCCGCCCCACGCTGGTCGATGATCGCAAAGCCGTCATCGCGACGGTCGAGTCTGTGCACGAAGTGCAGGCCCGCGCGCGCATCAGCGGCACGCTAAGTCTCCTGACCGTTAAAGAGGGCGATCACGTCAAGGCGGGGGACAAGATCGCCGTTGTGGGCGATCCCAAACTCGCCATCAAAGGCCAAGGCCTTGATGCCCGCATTTTAGGGGCGCAGTCGGCTTATGATAAAGCCAAGCTTGATTTTGCCCGCGCCAGTGAGCTTCGCCAATCCGGCTATGCCACGCAAGCCAAACTGGATGAAGCCCGCGCCAATCTAGAAATCGCGCAGCACAGCCTTGACGCCGCCAAGTCCGAAAAGCAAGAGGTTGCGCAGCAAGCCACAGAAGGCGCGGTTCTCGCCCCAAACGCAGGCCGCATCCTTAAGGTTCCCGTTTCCGTTGGCAGTGTCGTGATGACGGGTGAGACCATCGCCACGCTTTCGCAAGAAAATTACATTCTACGCCTTGATTTGCCAGAACGTCATGCGCGGTTTATTCGGGCGGGCGATACGGTTCAAATCGGCTCACGCGGCCTTGGGGCGCAATGCACAGAAGCCATGAAGACGGGAACGGTTCGCCTTGTTTATCCAGAAATCAAAAACGGGCGCGTGATCGCGGACGTCACGGCCTCGGACCTTGGCGATTATTTTGTGGGCGAACGCGCGCGCGTTTATATCGCCACGGGTGAGCGCGCCGCCTTGATGGTTCCTGCCGACTATCTGTTCCGCCGCGCAGGAGTCTCCTTCCTTAAACTCAAAGACGGGGGCGAGATCGTCGTTCAAGCAGGCGCAGCGCAAGAAGACAAGATCGAGATTTTGTCCGGCCTTAACGATGGCGATGTTGTGGTGAAACCATGAGAGTCGGTCTTTCCGGTCGCCTGACCCAAATCTTTATCCGCTCCCCGCTTTCACCGCTCTTGCTGCTGGCCTCTTTGGGTATCTGCTGTTTGGCACTGCAAGCTCTCCCGCGTGAGG
>DYNT01000127.1 GCA_020720905.1 Micavibrio aeruginosavorus | reverse complement strand
TCTATACCTCTTTTTTATGTTTCGATTCAAGAATGAAAGTAAAAAGAAGAGTTATTAGAGAAAAAGAGCTGCTTATGGTTAATGAACTTGGGTTGAGGGGATATAATAAAACTGCCTTCCAGAACGGTGTCATTATAACCTGTCGGTTCCAGCCTTTTTATTGTGTCCCCCTTGTCCTGTCCCCAGCCAGCAGGGGGGGGCACAATAAAAAGGCTCCTTCACCATCGCCTTTCAACAGGCTACGAGGGTTTGAGCCTTTTTATTATGTCCCCTTCTCTAACTGGTTTGACTATAAACGATTGCTTTCACTCTTGAAATTGGGGATAAAGCACCCCCTGCCGCCTCTGGGGCTTGCCCCAGCCGCTCATTTAAGGAAAATGCAGTTTTATGCTTTCGATACAAAACCTGACCTACCGGATTGCCGGACGAACTTTATTGGATAATGTCTCCGTGAATATCCCAGCGGGGCATCGCGTCGCTTCGTGCGGAATGACGAAGAGAGAAATTTATATTACGGTTGAGGCTTTATTTGAGATGATGGCTTTCCGCTCAATATCGTAAATCTCTTGATAGAGGCCTCAACGGCTTTAACATCGATCTTATAGCTGGACGGCGTATCGGTGGGCATTTTGGCAGACTTTTGTTGGGCAAGCTGCTGATTGACGGCTTTGGCCAATAGAATGATTTTTCTGTATTCAAGGACGTCATTCTTTGTCGTTAGCGCCAGGGGGCTGGCCAAGCGGGGATCCATCGCCACCTTGACGTTGCGGCTGCCCTTTTTGATATCGTCCATTGTGACCGGTGTTTCAAAAAGGATTTCGTAGGTGCGAGGATCTTCATCGCCTTGCAGTTTGACCTTGGGCGTTGTGTAGCCGTCGATCAGTGGGTTGTTGTCTGCATCGCGCAAGACAACGGGTTTGCCGTCTTTTAGGACGGGCTCGCCCTTATCGTCCAACGCCACAGCATAACGGATGTAGATTGCATTTTCATCGCGTTCAGCAAGAGGGAGGGGATGGGCGATTTCCTCAGGCATGGCGATGATTTCAGGCTTTGGTTTTAATTGCAGCGCTTCATCTGTTGCAGGATCTTTGGCACAGGCCGGCAGCGTCGCGGCGGCGGCAAGGATGGTAGCGTTTTTAATAAATTGGCGGCGAGTTATGATGTTGCTCATCAAAAACCTCAAAAAAATAGGGTGCTGGCAAAAACGCCTTGCCGCAGACATTATATACAAAAAAGCGCCTTTTTCTCAACGTTGAAAGCATTAAAAAGGTGGGGCGAGAGACTCTTTCCCCATTGCTCTTGTTTGCCGCGCGTTATAAAAGCGTGCGTTAACCTTTGTTTATTGGAGTTTTTACGATGCATCCCTATCGCACGCATACCTGTGGACAACTTCGCGCTGAGAACGTCGGGCAGACGGCTCGTTTGTCGGGTTGGGTGAACCGCAAGCGCGATCACGGCGGCTTGCTGTTTATCGATTTGCGCGACCATTACGGCATGACGCAGTGCGTGATTGATATGTCCAGCCCCCTGATGAACGTGGTGGAGCATGTGAAGAATGAGAGCGTCGTGACCGTGACGGGCAAAGTCGTGGCGCGTCCCGCCGAGACGTTGAACGAGAAGCTGCCCACGGGCGCGGTGGAGTTGGACATTGCCGAGTTTGTGGTGCAAAGCGCGGCAGATCCCTTGCCCATGCAGGTGAATGCCGAGGCCGACACGGGCGAAGACGTGCGCCTGACGTATCGCTTCCTTGATTTGCGTCGCGAAAGCTTGCAGCAGAACATGCGTTTGCGCTCGGACGTGATTGCCTCGCTCCGCCGCCGCATGTGGGAGGCTGGCTTTCGCGAGTATCAAACGCCGATCCTCACGTCCTCTTCGCCTGAAGGGGCGCGGGATTATCTGGTGCCAAGCCGTGTGCATCCCGGTAAGTTCTATGCGTTGCCGCAAGCGCCGCAGCAGTTCAAGCAATTGCTGATGATCGCGGGCTATGATCGCTATTTTCAGATTGCGCCTTGCTTCCGTGATGAAGATGCGCGGGCGGAGCGCAGCCCTGGCGAGTTCTATCAGTTGGATTTTGAGATGAGCTATGTCACGCAAGATGACGTGTTTAACACGATTGAGCCTGTCTTGCATGGCGTGTTTGAAGAGTTTGGCGGATTCCGTCGCGAGACGAAGCCTGCGGTTGACGGCATTCCTTTCCGCCGCATTGCGTATGATGAAGCGATGCTGACCTATGGATCGGATAAGCCCGACTTGCGCAACCCGCTTGTGATTGTGGACGTGACAAGCGTGTTCGTGCGCGCTGACGTTGAGTTCCGCGCCTTCCGCTCCACCATTGATGCGGGCGGCGTTGTTCGTGCCATTCGCGCCCCTAAGGTCTCCGACAAGCCGCGCAGCTTCTTTGACAAGCTAAACGATTGGGCGAAAGACATTGGTGCGGTGGGTCTTGGCTATATCGTGTTTGAAAATGGCGCAGGAAAGGGGCCTATTGCCCGCTTTGTGGGCGAGGAAGCGCAAAAGGAACTCCGTGCGCTGACGGGTTGCGAGGATGGCGATGCCGTGTTCTTTGTGTGCGATAAGCCCATGGTGGCCGCGAAGATGGCGGGGCAGGCGAGAACAAAAATCGCGCAGGATATGGACATTATCGAGAAAAACGCGTTCCGCTTCTGCTGGATCGTGGACTTTCCGATGTTCGAATATGATGAGGAGCGCAAGAAGATCGACTTCTCGCACAATCCGTTTTCAATGCCGCAAGGCGGCCTAGAAGCGCTGGAGACGATGGATCCGCTCACCATCAAGGCGTATCAGTACGACATCGTTTGTAATGGGATTGAGCTGTCATCTGGCGCAATCCGCAACCATTTGCCGGAAGTGATGTATAAGGCTTTCGCGATTGCTGGCTACTCCGCCGAAAATCTGGAAACGCGCTTTGGCGGGATGCTTTCGGCGCTGAAACTTGGCGCGCCGCCGCATGGCGGCTCAGCGCCCGGTATTGATCGCATCGTGATGATTCTTGCCGATGAGCCAAACATCCGCGAAGTCATCGCCTTCCCGCTTAACCAGCAAGCGCAGGATTTGATGATGCAAGCGCCGAACGTGGTGGATGAAGATCGCCTGCGCGAGCTTCATATCCGCCTGTCGCTGCCGGTGAAGAAGGTGGCTGAAGGTTAGGGACTAGGGACTAGGGGGCTTTTTCGTTTATCCTGTCCGTCATCCCGCACTCCTCTCTCTCGTCATCCCGCACGAAGCGACGCGTGAGCGCCGCGCAGATGCGGGACCCAGTTGAAAGCTTTTTCCTTTTTCACAAAATCGCAGCATCGTCCCCAGTCCCCTGGGTCCCGCATCACGCGTCTGGCGCTTTCGCGCCATCCGCTGTGCGGGATGACGAAGGGGGGCGTCTCTATTAATCCGATCATAAGTTGGTTCACAAAAAAACAAACAATCCCATTGTCATCCCCGCGCCCCATTGTCATCCCCGCGCCCTCGTCCCGCCGCCCTTGCGGCGGACAAAGAATAAGGCTCCCGCTGCCCTTGCGGCGGACAAAGAATAAGGCTCCCGCCGCCCTTGCGGCGGGCGAAAGGGCAAGGCGGGGATCCAGCTTGCCTTGCCGAAGCTGCGAAGCAGCGTAGGTCGGCTGCGCCGCCCCGTGTCAAGCACGGGGCAGGCTAGCGGCGCACATGAGTCAAAA
>DYNT01000126.1 GCA_020720905.1 Micavibrio aeruginosavorus | reverse complement strand
GACGCAGCGTAGGCAGGTTGAAAGCTTTTTCCTTTTTCACAAAACCGCAAAATCGCCCCCAGTCCCCTAGGTCCCGCATCTGCGCGTTTGACGCGGTCAAACGCTTCGTGCGGGATGACGAGGGGGCGCGATGCTCACGCATCGCTCCGTGCGGGATGACGGAGGGGTAAGCAAAGGGACTACTGCTTGCCAACTCTTCATCTGTTTTAGGTATAACCTGTTTTAACGCCAGCGTCACCCGTTTAGGTGCGGGTTAATACTCCCCTCCTTCGGGAAGCCAGCTGCTACCGTCCCCCAAGGGATAGGTCACGCGCGTTAGCTCCTTGCCGCTCCAAGCCGAGCCGATCACAATCGTGACGGCCACTTTTTTGCCTGCAGGATTGAACGGCAGCGAAACATTAAACGCAGGGTCTTTGAGCGGGTCGCGTCGCGCCAAAAGATTGCCATCAAGCATAATGTCATAACCAAACGTTAACTGATCGTCTGGTGAGAATCCCATGGGATTTGAACCCATGAGGATATCCCATTTTTCTTTATCCTTTTGCTCAATTCTGGCTTGCATAAGGATATAGGTCGATTCTTCGGGATATTTCTTTTCGATGCCATGGCCTACGGCAAAGATGGCTTCACGCCCAATCGCCCGCACCGCGCCAAGATAGGTTGCCCCTACGGTTTTCTTCTGGGGGATCTTAACGGGCATATAGCCATACATGGAAAGCCCAGAGATAGGCAGAATTTGCAAGACATCCTGATAATTGGGAATCGAGGCGGGATCGTTAATCAAAAACGGCGAGTAATAGGTCGCCTTAGGATTCCAGTGCATATAACCAAAATAGGGCATTTTTTCATGCGTCATGACGATGCGGATTCTATCTGCTGCGCGAATTTCATCGATGATCCGCTCTTCGGCCAGAAGCCAGTCATAGGGAAGCGTGCGCGCAAAAAACAAGTCCGGCAAGGCGCGAAAGCCGCTGTACATCACCAAATTGTGACAGATGATTAAATTGGACAAGACGACAACAGCCACCGTGACCCAACGAAGCTCATGCCACACGGTTTTTTTGATCGGCGTAAAAAGCATGATGGCGGCAGGCGCGGCGCATATTAAATAAAAGGTAAAATATGTCGCTGTGCCTTCCATATAAAGCGTCGAAAATGACCATAACAACAGCCACAAGGGCGGCGTCATCGCGAAAAGAAAGAAAAGGCCGCGCAAAGGAAACTTTTGCTTTAACGCAAGGATCCCTTGCCATGGCCAGAACAGCCACACGAAGGCCGACCACAGGGAAAACTCAACAAACCGAACGGAGACAGGAATGGTCACGCCCACAAAGCGATAGTTTAAATGATAATGCGCAGGGTCTTGGCTGAGGAAGGGCTTGATGAGCGGATTGAATAAATTATTCAGCGCCGTGTTAAACCCCTGCCTGTCATTGGCCACGGGCCACATGTTCATATCCGCAATGGGGGAGAGCAGCATTTGGCTTAGATAAATTAAAAGATTTTGAAAGCCTACGGCCAAGCTGGCGGACAGGTTGAAGACGTCTTTTTTGAAATCGTCGAAGAAATAAAAGCGCCCCACCGAAGCATAATTATAAAACAAAAACGGGGCGAACATAACGGCCACCATCGCTGTTGTTATCAGCGCGGTTTTCCAGCCTATAGCCTTGCCCCACAGGCGCACCCGTGCAGGCGCTTGGCGCAAGGGCCACAGCGCGATCGCCGCCGTGATCAACGCGATGGGCAGTAAAAAGACAATATGCAGTTTGGTTCCCGCGCTGAGCCCCAGCGCAACACCCGCCATCAAGAAATAGACATGACGGCCCGTAACCAGCCATCGCCAGCCCATATAAAAGGAACAGAGCAAAACGGCGGCGGTGATAATTTCGTCATTGGTTGATGTTGCTTGCGCCAAAATGCTGGGCGTCATCCCTACCAGCCATGCGGCCAGCAGCGCCAGCACGCGGTCACCGCCAAGGGCGCGACCAAAGCGATACGTTGTATAAACGATCATAAGCCACGCCAAAAAGGATGGCATCGCGTGCCACGTTCCGGGCAGATTATAAAGAACAAGCGGGATATAAAGGGCAACGCCATCCAAGGGGTAATACAGGATGCGATTATCGGGCGCGTCAAAGGGGTGCAGCAAATTGCCGTGGCTAACATACCAGATGGCGCGGGGCAGGCGATAGATCATCGAATCCGCGTTGTCAGGATAAACGCTTTGCCCAAGGATCAGGCTGATGAGCGCAAACAGCGCCAGTGTCACGATTAAGAACCAAAACACGATGCGGCGTGTTTTATCGTGTTCAATGGTGGCAAAAGGCAGAGCGGGTTTGCTCAGAAGGGGCGGTGCAACAGGGATGCGCCAAAGGACGGTGACGAGGGTCATCATCATGCCCAGCGCGGTAAAGCTGAGGGGGACATAAACGTCCAGCCGGTTCAGGGCGTTGAGGGCTCCCGCAAAGTGCGCCGTTAGCACCAGCGTCGCCCATAAAAGAAGCGCGACGAAAAAAGGCGCATCGCGCCAAGGTAGCTTTCTTTGCCTGCACGCCCATAGGATCAGCCCTATAAGAGCGAGGGCATGCAAAAAGGCGGCAGGCGTTAAAATAAGATCAAGCATGGTTTGGCCTTTATGCCTCGTGTTCTTTAAGGGGATCGTTTTGTTCGATGATGGCATCAAGCCGCTGTTCTTCAACGCCCGCAGGATCCTGATGAATCAGAATATCGGCTTTGGGATATAGTTTTTCAATCTTCGCCATCACGGCCTCGGCAATGACGTGCGCTTCAAGAAGGGAGAGCGTCGCGGCCATTTCGATATGCGCCTCAATAATGGGCTTTTCGCCGTCAGAGCGCGTGCGCAGGTCATGAACGCCCAAAACGCCGTTTACTTTCATGGCACGCGCCAGAATAGCCTTGCGCTCATGTTCGGGCAATTCGGCATCCATCAGGAGGAGTAGCGTTTTTCGCATAATTTTCGCTGCGCCGAAACACATGGAGGCCGCGATCAACACGGAAAAAAGAGGATCAAGCCAAAGAACGTCCGCGACCTCATGCAAGGCAAAAGACGCCATGACGGCGATGTTGATCAGAATATCCCCGACGTAATGCAAGCGATCCGAAGCGATGGCCAAGGAGTGCGTGCGCCGGATCGTATGGGTCTGTAGCGCCAAAAGGGCAAGGGTCAAAACAACGGCCAGCCCCATGACCTCATAGCCAATGTCCAATCGTTGGAGCGGCGTAGGGCTCCAGAAACGATGGAGCGCTTCTTTGATCAAGAAGCCTGATGACAGAAAAATAAAAATTGCCTGCGCCAGCGCCGCCAGCGCTTCGGCTTTGCCATGGCCAAAGCGGTGATCGCGATCAGGGGGGCGCAGCGCGATGACAACGCCATACGCCGTGATCAGCGAGGCCAACAAATCGACGCCGGAATCGACCAGCGAGGATAAAAGGGCCACGGAATCTGTGGCCCAATAGGCAAACGCTTTTGCCGCAATTAAAGAAAGCGCCACCGCCACGCTGGCATAGGACGTCACTTGCCTAAGGGCGTTGGCAGAAAGAAGGAATCGCGATGGTTTCTTCATCAAGGATAGAAAGCCTTTGCTAGGATTCTTTCCTCACGCGACGAATCAGGTGGGAAAGACGATTATGGGATCCTACCTTAACGCGCTTCCCCCTTTTTAACAGCCCTTTTTGGCCATAGTTGCGCCTTGATTAGAGAATAGGGTATGCTTCTCTTCAGATTCT
>DYNT01000125.1 GCA_020720905.1 Micavibrio aeruginosavorus | reverse complement strand
TAATACCGCTTAGGTTCCTTAGGCGGATTTGCCGTGCCGCTTCACGCACCGCAATAAGGTTCGTGGCCGTCGGATTGTTGGACGCGCCGCCATTCACATCAATGGCCACCAGCGCCGCCGTAGGCTCGATCATCAAACTCGCCCCACTAGGCAACGGCACGATGGGCGATTGCAGAGCGCTGATCATCTCATCCAGTTGCGCGTGAACAGGAGCCTTGCCTTCGTATGAGGCAGGAAACGTCGCGCCGCTTTTTTGATATAAAGCAAAATCCTCTTGTGACCCAAACAACAGCTTGACTGTATCGCCTTGCTGACAATCCATCAAAGCACGTTGCCACGGCAGTGGCGCAGGCGTGATAAGGCCAAGAGCCTCAGAAGACTCGCAAGGTTCTTTGATAATCTCACCGCTCCACGCCTTGCCTTCTTCCATCGTCGTTTGAATGCGTAATGTCAGGTGATCGCCTGTCTTCAGGGCGATTTTGCTCTGCACAAAAATCTTTTCGGCAAGGCCTGCATCAATCCACGCTGTCTTTTGCCCTGCCAGCGTGCGCACGACTTTGCCCCGCACCATCGCGCCGGAAAGGTCGGGCGCGACGCTATGGTCAACATACACATCAATAAGCGCCCTACCCTGCCACACGGCGGCGCGGATCAAAGTGCCTTGACGATCACACGTAATGACAAGGTTGGTCATGCCAAAGCTCCTACGCTTTTGAGCATCTGTGCCACATCAAACAAAGGCAGCCCCACGATGCCGGAATAAGAGCCCTGCATCATGCGGATCAAGCACGCGGCATGGCCTTGGATGGCATAGCCGCCCGCCTTGCCAATCCCTTCGCCCGTTTGAACGTAAGCCTCGATCTCTTTCTCTGTTAAGCGCTTAAAGGTCACGGCGCTTGTGCTCAGGCGCTCCAGCGGCTTGGCGTCAGGACGAAACAGCGCCACCGCCGTTATAACGCGATGGCGGCGACCTTGCATCAAGCGCAAAAAACGGCGCACGTCCTCTGGCCCTTCGGCTTTTGGCAAAAGGCGCAAGCCCACCGCCACAACCGTATCGGCAGAAAGAACCAACGCTTGCGGATTTTGCGCGGCGATCACCGCGCCCTTTTCATAGGCCAAGCGTTTGGCAAGAGAAGCCGGACGCTCGCCCTTACGCGGCGTTTCATCAATATCAGCCGGAAGAACACGGTCAGGGACAATCCCGCTATCCGCCAAAAGCGCCAAGCGACGCGGCGAGGAAGAAGCCAGAATAAAAGGCAAAGCAGGCATCATCAAAACTTTCTTCTATCGTTTGCTGTTTTTCAGCTTATACACGTATGAGATAACTTCCGCCACGGCGCGATAATGTTCGGGCTGGATCGGCTCATCCAGATCCACGGCCTCATAAAGTGCACGGGTTAAAGGCGGATTACTGACCAAAGGCACGTCGTGTTCTTCCGCCGCCGCACGAATGCGCGCCGCGATTTGATCCACGCCCTTGGCCACAACGACGGGCGCTGCCATTTTAAGCCCCTCATAACGAAGCGCCACAGCATAATGGGTCGGGTTGGTCAAAACAACGCTGGCGGTTGGCACTTCGGCCATCATGCGACGACGCGATTTCTCAAGGCGGATTTGCCGCAAGCGCCCCTTGACCATTGGGTCGCCCTCCATCTGCTTGTTTTCATCCTTAACCTCTTGCTTACTCATACGCAGGCCTTTGAAATAACGATGGCGGACATAAAGAATATCAGCCACGGCAATCACGGTAATGACCAGCAACAAAAGGGTAATAAGATGGGTCAGGTTATCGTGAAAGAAAACCATGCTGCTCAGCAAATTAATCTCGACAATGCTGGGGAGCTTTTGAAAAACCGGCGTTAAAACGCGGTAAGCGACATAGCCCAAAACAACAAGCTTGAAAAAACTTTTCACAAGTTCGGAAACCGAGTTCATGGAGAAAAGCTGAGAAAGCCCACGACTGGGCATAAGCTTGGCCAAATCAAATTTCATTTTTCCGGTGCCAGCGTAAAAGCCCGTCTGGATCATCGTCCCCAAAATGGCCATCACCACCAAAACGCCAAAAAGCAAGGTGACGCTGAAGCCCGTTGTGGTAACAATCCCCATCAACGCATTTTGAAGGCCTCCATCTTCGATCGATATTTGCTGGGGCTTTTCAACAAAGGGCCGCAGCGCCAACAATAAATCCTTGCTCAACGCAGGCCCCAGCCACGCGATCACCAACAAGATTCCAATAGTCATAAACCACGAAGACATCTCTCGGCTAACAGGCAAATTGCCTTCGTCCCGCGCCTCGCTCAACCGTTTGCTGGTGGCGTCTTCTGTTTTCTGGTCTTGCTCTGTCTCTTCTGCCATACCCGCGCCCCTTTATGGCTATCGCACAAATAAGGCTGAAGCCGTGTCGTCAAAAACGCCAAGCCACACGCCAAGGATTATGCCAAGGCATAGGCTTAAGACAAAAAAACCGCCCCATATTTGAACAGGGATCAAAACAAGGAAAAGCTGAACCTGTGGCATAAGGCGCTGCATCACACCCATGGTGGCGTAAAGAAGAAGACCCATCACGATAAAGGGAGAGGCCAACTGAACGCCTATCAGGAAACTTTTGCTGGTCGTTTGGATAAAGGCTTGCACAAGGTCGGCAAACGGAAGCGTTTGCCCGACAGGAAAAAGCTTATAGGTATCCATAAGCGCGCGAAAAAGAAGCTCATCAAGGCCAGAGATAAACAAAAGAGCAATAGCCGCCGTACTTAAAAAAACGGACGTTAAAGCGCTTTGCGCCGCAAGCGAAGGGTTGAGGATCATGGCATTGGACAGGCCAATGTCCATCGCAATCAAAGAACCCGCCGTTTCTATAATGTCCATCATCAGGCGCATAATCGCCCCGAAAAAGATTCCAACCAGCGCCTCCATCGCAATCAAATGCACAAGATCGGCAGGCTGTTTGGGAATGGGGGGCATCAAGGGCGTCAAAAGGGGATAGAGGAGAAACGTCAGCACCAAGGCAAACATCATGCGAATACGCGGCGAGACAAAGGCTTCGCCAAGCCCTGGAAACATCATGAGGCCAGCGCCAAGACGCGTAAACACCATCATAAATGGGAAAACTTGGCCAGAGAGCTGAGCGTCAAGATTAATGTTCATCGGGCGCTATCACCCACTCAACCCAATTTGAACGATGCGGTCGGTGAGCGTTCTGGTAAAGCCCCCTAGCGTCGCCATCATAAAAGGCAAAAGCCAAATGGTCACAGCAAACATCAAAACCATTTTGGGAATAAAGGCTAACGTCGCTTCTTGAATCTGCGTGATTGTTTGAATAAGCGAAATGATGATGCCGACGACAAGGCCAACAAACAGCACAGGCCCAACGATCTTGAGCATCACCAGAATGGCCTCGCGGCAGATTTCAATAACTTCGGCTTCGGTCATAGGCGCGAATCAGATAAGGGGAAAAACGGATGGGCGGAGTATAGCCCCTTTCCCAGCCCTAGGCGATGACGAAATAAGAGGCCGCTTCTATAATAAGCCGTCTTATCATTAAGGCAAAGCGGGAATCCCGTTTGTTCTCTTTTCCCATGAGTCAATTCATCGAGCCGTTGGCCTTATTTGGCTATGCCATGTTCGTAGCATAAACCACCTGTAATCTCGATGGTGGTGGCATCGATAGCGCCGTTTTCGATGCAGTGCCCGATTAAGGCGGCGACTTCCTCTGGCTGGACAAGGCGGCCAATTTGCACGTCATGCAAAAGGCCTTTAAGAATCTCTTGGTTCATGCCCGTAAGCATAGGGGTGGCGGTATAGCCCGGTGCAATG
>DYNT01000124.1 GCA_020720905.1 Micavibrio aeruginosavorus | reverse complement strand
CCGCCGCAAGGGCGGCGGGACGAGGGCGCGGGGATGACACGTTTTTTTGTCTTCCAATGCGTTCAACCCATAACTCGGGTTAACCCAGCCCCTTTTTCCCCATGGCTAAAAACTTGGCATGACGGCGCTCTAGCAAAACCTTGCCATCAAGCCCCATCAGCACCCCCAGCTCATGCGCGAGAGCCTTGCTCACAGCATCAAAAACCGCTTGAGGTTGCCGATGCGCGCCCCCCAAAGGCTCAGGGATAATCTGATCAATGACACCAAGCTGCAAAAGATCCTGCGCCGTTAAACGCAGGGCAGCGGCGGCTTCGCCCGCTTGGTCACGGCTGCGCCACAAAATCGACGCGCACCCTTCCGGCGAAATCACCGAATAAATCGAATGTTCCATCATCATCACATGATCGCCCGCCGCAATCGCAATGGCGCCGCCCGATCCGCCCTCACCAATCACAACGGTGATAAGCGGAACCTCAACACTAAGACAAACCTCGATAGAGCGGGCAATCGCCTCAGCCTGTCCCCGCGCCTCGGCCTCAACGCCAGGAAAAGCGCCTGCCGTGTCCACAAAGGTCACAATCGGCAACTTAAACCGCTCCGCCAAATGCATGAGGCGTTGAGCCTTGCGATAGCCTTCTGGCTTGGCCATGCCAAAGTTGTGACGGATACGGCTTTCCGTATCGTGGCCGCGCTCTTGCCCAATGACCACGCAAGCCTGCCCCGCGATACGGCCAAGACCGCCGATGATCGCCTGATCCTCGGCAAAGGCTCTGTCCCCTGCCAAAGAGGTAAAATCCGTCACCATCGCACCGACATAATCAAGGCAATGGGGACGGTCGGGATGACGTGCCACCTGCACCTTTTGCGCGGGCGTTAAGCGGCCATAGAGGCCGCGCAGCTGCTTTTCGACCTTGGCCTGAAGGTGCACAACCTCATCAACGATATTGACTTGGCCATCATCCGACAGATGGCGAAGCTCTTCGATCTTCGCTTCCATCTCTGCGACAGGCTTTTCAAACTCTAGCACTTGCATCAAAACCAACCTTGTTGTGACTGAACCATCTTCAAACCTACCACGCCCACGCACTTAAGGCAAAATAAGAGCATGACAGCTCTAACCATTGATAACAAAATGATAATTAATGGCGTCAATCGCTTGCCCCTGTCTTTTATAATAGCGCGGACGGAAACCAAAGGGTGCAAACCCAGCCCCCTCATAAAGATGGTGCGCTGCCACATTGTCGCAAGCCACATCCAGAAAAACCAGACCCTCCTTTTGCGAGGCCAGAATATGATCGATCATCTGCCGCCCCAGCCCACACCGCCGATAAGAAGGGTGAACGCCAAGAGTCAAAACTTCCGTTTCATCCCCTGTCTTTTGAATGAGGTAAAAAGCCGTGATCGCCGCTCCCTCAAACCAGCCATATCCCTTGGTCGTGGCCAAGGCAAGACTGCCCCTGATTTGCTCTTCGCTCCACGCCTCCTCGCCAAAGCAAAGCGCATCCAGCGCCGTAAGAGCTGGCACATCCGCATCGATCAAAGCGCGGGTTGTCACCATATCAGGCCGCCCCTTCGCACCGCTTAATCGTCACATCGGGCGGACGCAAATAGAAGGGGCGCGGCAAAAAGGCTGGATCACCCTCGCTCCCTTCTGCAGCCAAACGGGCACAGGTTATGGCCTCAATCTCTTGGCGCGGCAAAAAGCGCGAGGCCTCAACGCAGACCGCCTGACAATCCCCCGTCATCATCAAAGACGGATCCTGCGCTAACTTTTTAGCAATGTCCTCATGCGTCAGCAAAGCTGGCTCTAGCGGCAACGCGCCATCTGGATAAAGGCAGCTATACAGCTCACGCCGACGCGATTCCAAGACAACCAACAAGGCACCTTGAAAGGCTTTGTTCTGCTCCTTGTAAATCGCAAAACGATCAACGCTCAAAACGGGCTTCCCCGCCGCAAAACCAATTCCTCGAGCTGTCGCAAGGCCAATTCTTAAACCTGTGAAACTACCAGGCCCACGGATTACAGCCACACGATCAAGGTCTGCATAGGTCATGCCCGCCTGCTCCATCACCGCCTGCACCATCGGCATCAGCCGCGCATCCTGACCACGCTCCATCGCCTCAACCTCTTGCGCGATCACGTTGCCGCTTTGTCTTACGCACACGCTGCACAAGGCACTGGCACAATCGAGAGAAAGAACCTTCATCGCGGCGCAGCCTCCACCGGACACGCATAGGCGGGATAGGATTCCAGCTTTGCCAACGTGCCCACGATGGTAAAATCGCCATAGTCGATGGTGATGGAACGCGCAATCCCGTTCGGCTGCATCAACAGCGCCATTTCATAATCAGGCTCGCTCTCCGCTCTATCCGGTTTATAAAAAGCCAACCGCATAGGCCACGCCATAGGTGTCAGCAACGGATGCCCCCGCACCTCTGGCACAAGGGCGGCCTCGTCCATGTGATCAAGACGCTGCCCTATAAAAGCACTGATATCCACAATCCCTTCCGCGTCAGCGCCATCAAAAACACGCTGAGAAAACATTTTTTCGCCTGCCTCCGCTTTCTGCAAAAGCATCATCGTATGAGCCACTGGAAAAACAACGGCCTCCCCCACTTCAATATCTTTCTTGGCAAGCGGTACAGAGTAATGTGCAACGCCCCTTTTTTTCTCATCCAGTTTAACGCGGCCCCGAAAGGCCTCGTCCTCTAGGCCGTCCACAATCCGCCGCACCTGAAACTGAAAAGAGCGCCCGTCTTTAGACTCCCACGTTGCAGCAGGGCTCACGATAGAGGAGTCCCCCCCTTCAGAATAAGAAAAATGCAGCTGCATCGTTTGCTGAACCGCCCACCCATCGCAAGTGTCTTGCCAATCAAACACCATCAAACCATCAATAGCCGCAACGCCGCTGCTCGCGCCTGCGTGGCCAAGCTTCATCTTATAAAGAGCTTTATGCGGCACGACAGACGGCAACGAAGACGCCCTCGCCACGCAAGGAACAATCAACGAAAGGCCAAAAACCATCGAAAAAAGAAAACGTATCATCATGAGAGCGCAGCTTATCACGATTATCAAGGCGGCCTCTATGCAGAAAAGGCGAAGGCGGCAAAAAATGCCCGCCCCGAAACCATCAAAGACGCCACGGCAGCCTAGGCTGTCACGCATTTTTTTCAGCGCTTTTCTTTTATAATCATGGTGTTATCTTTGCTTTCTATTTTGGCCTGAGTTTTGCACAGCCTGTTGATAAGAGACACCATTATGGAGATTTTCATGAGCCCCCTCTCAACGACACTGCAAAGAAGCCCTCGTTCACCGGCTCTTGTGCCCTTTCCTTTTCTGCCAACGCCTTTGCGCGCACCGGATCAAACGACGACACTTGATCTTGAAGAAGCGCGGCTTGTCATTCTCTCGCAGCAAGAGCGCATCCGCCAACTAGAGCAACTGGCCATGACGGATGAGCTAACAGGCCTTATGAACCGCCGCGCTTTGATGATGGCGCTGCGGCGTGAGTTATCCGCTGCAAGGCGCAACAAGAAAAACGTCGGCTTATTGATTTTAATTGATCTGGACGGGTTCAAGCAAATCAACGATCTCCACGGACATCCCATTGGCGATGCGTACCTTCAAACGGCGGCCTCCGTCCTTCTGACTGAAGTACGCAACACGGATTATGTCGCACGCCTTGGCGGCGATGAGTTTGCCGTTCTCCTCACGCAAATCACACCACGCGAAGCAGCGCAGCGTCTTGACCTTTTGGAAAAAGCCTTTAACAAGCGCGTCATGCATCACCGCGAACACAGCCTACCACTGTGCGGTAGCTTTGGGTTTGCCCTTATGTGTGAAACGGAGTCAGCCGAATCGCTGATGATCGCGGCG
>DYNT01000123.1 GCA_020720905.1 Micavibrio aeruginosavorus | reverse complement strand
TTTGGTTTTTGGGTTGGGAAGGGAGAGAGCCCTTCTTATTCATCGAAGGAGTCGAGATCATGCCACTTAAGATTCGCATTAAGCCTGAGGGCAAGATTTTTGCGGGCGGCGCCGTTCTTAAAAATGTTGGCACGCGCCCTGCCGAGCTTCTCATCCTTTCCGACAGCCCTGTCCTGCGCGACGATTATATGATGAACATCGATAAGCGCGATGAATCGGACGCGTCCAACATTTATTTCCTTTTGCAAGTCATCTATCTGTTCAAAGGCAAGGGGCAACCCGTGGATGATTTGGTCATCAACACGCTTAAAAGTTTTGCGTCGCTTTATCCAGCTTTGGCAGGTCATGTGGACGAAATTGTCCAGCATTTGGATGCGGGCGAATCGTTTAAGGCGCTGCGCCTTGCGCACAAGCTTCTTGCCGATGAAAAGGGCGCTGCGCCCCCGCCTCAAGACCTTCAAGACACAGCCGAACCTTTACCCGATGCCGCATTGGCAACGTCCCTTTAAACAGGAGCTTTTAGAAAATGAGCCAGAATCTCTACGCCGCCTATACAACGCATCAACGTGGTGACGAAACCATTCGCGAAACAGAGGCTCATGCCTTGCTCAGTTGCGCCAGCCGCCTTGAAGCGGTGCGCGATCCATCTTCTTCGCGTGATGATTTTTTCGCAGCGCTGCGTCACAATCAAGAGCTTTGGACCGTCCTTCAAGTGTGCCTATGCGAGCCAGACAACCTGTTGCCCCTGGATATTAAGGGGATTCTCCTCAACCTCAGCCGCTATGTGGACAAGACGACGTTTCGTGCACTGGCCGATGGCAACCGCGCCGCGTTGGGCAGTTTGATCAATATCAACCGCAATATCGCCGCTGGATTGCAGAAAAAACAGGAGCAAGCCCCCAGCGCTCAACCACTGGCCTCAGCGCCACCGCCTGCTGACGACATGCGCCCCCGATCGATCATGACATCGGCGTGAGGTTTTTTATTAATTTTCTTTCTCAATGAGTCAATTCATCGGGCGGTTGGCTTTACGCGAATTCGCGAACCTGCTGCTCCATAAAGGCCTTCAGTTTTTCTTCAACATCAGGCTTGATCTGCTTGTCGGCCTTGATGGCGGCAAGGATGGCCGCGCCATGGCTGCGTAAGGCGATCAACAAGCTTTGCTCAAACCGCGCAATATCATCAACCTTGATGGTATCAAGATAGCCTTTCACGCCTGAGTAAATAGACACAACCTGTTCCTCAACCGGCATAGGGCGATATTGGGGTTGCTTCAACAGCTCGGTCAGGCGTTGCCCACGGCTAAGAAGCTGCTTGGTCGTCGCATCCAAATCAGAAGCGAATTGCGAAAACGATTCCATCTCACGGAATTGCGCCAAGTCCAGCTTGATCGAGCCAGCAACTTGCTTCATCGCCTTAATCTGCGCGGCGGAACCCACACGGCTAACCGATAGGCCGACGTTGATGGCGGGGCGCACGCCCTTATAGAACAGCGCGGTTTCAAGGAAAATCTGGCCGTCCGTGATCGAAATCACGTTGGTCGGAATATAGGCCGACACATCGCCCGCCTGCGTTTCGATGATCGGCAGAGCCGTCAAGGAACCACCGCCCAGCGTGTCGTTCATCTTTGCGGCACGTTCGAGTAAGCGCGAGTGAAGATAGAACACATCGCCCGGATAAGCCTCACGGCCTGGGGGACGACGAAGGAGCAAGGACATCTGGCGATAAGCCACGGCTTGCTTCGACAAATCGTCATACACGATCACGGCATGCTGGCCGTTGTCGCGGAAAAACTCACCCATCGCGCAACCCGTATAAGGCGCGATGAATTGTAAAGGGGCAGGCTCAGAAGCCGTGGCCGCGATGACGATGGAGTATTCCATCGCGCCCGCATCTTCCAAGGTCTTGACGATCTGCGCAACGGTTGAGCGCTTTTGCCCAATGGCGACATAGATGCAGTGCAACTTTTTCTTGTCATCGCTGCTGTCGTTGATGACCTTTTGATTGATGAACGTATCAATCGCCACGGCGGTCTTGCCCGTTTGACGATCACCAATAACCAGCTCGCGTTGACCACGGCCAACGGGAACCAAGGAATCAATGGCCTTCAAGCCCGTTTGCATCGGCTCGCTAACCGATTGGCGGGGAATAATGCCAGGGGCTTTGACTTCCATGCGCGTCATCTTGACGTTTTTAAGCGGCCCCTTGCCGTCAATGGGGTTGCCCAGTGCGTCCACAACGCGCCCTAAAAGGCCAGCGCCCACGGGGACTTCCACAATTGCATCGGTGCGCTTAACAGTATCGCCCTCACGGATTGAGCGGTCATCGCCAAAGATAACCGCGCCCACGCAATCCGTTTCAAGATTGAGCGCCATGCCCTTAATGCCGTTTTGAAATTCAACCATTTCACCGGCGCGAACATTGTTCAGGCCATAAATCAAGGCCACACCATCCCCAATGGACAAAACTTGCCCGACTTCGGCCATCTCGGTTTCAAGACCGAGTGATGAAATCTGCTGTTTAAGAACCGAAGAAATCTCTGATGCGCGAATATCCATTGAGCTATGCTGCCTCCTGTTGAGATTTAAGCTGGCGCTCCAAACGCGCCAGTTTTCCTTGAATGGACGCGTCGATCAAACGCGATCCTAACGTGATCGTCATGCCACCCATCAAGGCGGCATCTTCTTCAACAATCAAACGAACCGATCCGCCCGTCATGTGACCCAATTGGGTTATAAGCTGCGCTTCTTGCGCAGGCGTCATTTTTTGCGCCACGGTCACCACGGCGACTTGCTCACGGCGCAAGGCAGCCAGTTTGTTTTTAAACACTTCAATGATCACGCTGAGATAAGCAAGGCGGCGACCCTGCACAACCTGCGTCAAAAACGCCGCCGTCAGCGCATGAAAGTGCGATCCTTCAATAATGTTTTTAACGGCTGTTTGAAGGGCATGGTGGGGCAGGCGCGGATGCGTGGCCATGACGCGAAAAAAGGGGTTTGTGTCAATCGCTTCTTGCAACGCACGAAGATCAGCCTCAACAGGCTCAATCACGCCTTGTTCTTGAGCCAATTCAAACACCGCCGCCGCATAGCGGCGCGCCAAAACGGCTTGCTCTCCTGCTATAATCTTGGGCATGTCTGATGAGGGCACGATTCGTCTCCAAAAGCTCGATTCTTAAGTCACGAGGGGAGATAGCAGAGGTTGAGCGGCGGCGCAAGCGGGCAATCAGGAAAAAGGGATTAAAGAGGGGATACGCCGGTCTGTTTAATCTTTTTATAGATAGGACATGCGAGGTTATGGGCTCCTTCCAGATAGCCAAGGCTCATTAAGAACTCGCCGACAATCTCGCCCCCTGTAAAGCGGAAGGTTTGTTTGAAGAGCTTAACCCAAGCGGCCTTGGGCTGAGGGTGATGGGCGTCCAGCCAAGGCGCAAAGCCACCATAGTCTTTGCGGATTTCTAAAATAACTGCCGCATTGGCCACAATGGCCTCGATCTTACGGCGATTGCGGATAATGGAAGGATCGGCCAAAAGCCTTTGGATATCCGCCTCGCCATAGGCAGCAACTTTGGCAACCTTAAACCCGTTAAAGGCTTTGTTCAGCGCGGCGCGTTTTTTCAACACGATTTCCCATGACAAGCCCGCCTGCATAATCTCAAGCGCCAAGCGCTCAAACAAAACGCGCTCATCGCGGGAGGGAAAGCCGTATTCCGTATCGTGATACGGCTCATGCAGCGGGTGACCCTTAGCCATGGCGCAGTAATCCACCATCACCTCCCTAAAATCCGGCGCGGAGCCAAGCGCATAAATGGCGCGTAAGGCGCGTTTCATTCATCGTGTAGAAATGAAAATGCGTCACGCCATGTTCCACCAGCCGTGTGATTTGGTGCGAGA
>DYNT01000122.1 GCA_020720905.1 Micavibrio aeruginosavorus | reverse complement strand
CGACTTGGACGACTGTGGGCGGTGGTGGAACATTAGCTTGCAGCTCAACGCTTAGATATGTCCGTGGAAGGTATATCGGAGGAAGTGATTGTAGCGTTGTTGGTGGTGGAACGGTTGTAGGTTATTTTCATTATGATGCGTATAGGGAAGACTCGGGCGGGGAGTATGTTATGTGTTGTAAAATACAATAAAAATGGACGAGCTAATCGGTTAATAAAGGAGGGGCTGATCTTTGAACGGAGCAGCCCTTTTCTGTTGCAGGGAGGGGGGGGAAGCGCCAAGGGTTGTCGTTTTCTACCGCGCAAAACTTAGGCGGCGGTAGGAAAGGGCTTCGGCGATATGGACGCGGTGGATGGCGTCTGCGCCTTCCATATCGGCCAGCGTTCGCGCCACGCGCAGCATCCGGTGATAGCCTCTGGCCGATAGCTTAAGCTGTTCGGACGCTTTCATGAGTAGGGCGCGTCCGGCATCGTCCAGTGGCGCGATTTTTTCTAAAAGCTCTCCATCCGCTTCGGCGTTCGTGCGGATGGTTGGGCTTCCTTCGCCCCCCTGCGTAAGGGCAGCAAAGCGCTCGCTCTGGATAGCGCGGGCGGCGGCCACGCGGGCGGCGACTTCGGTGGAGCCTTCCGCCGAAAGGGGCAGGGATAAGTCAGCGGGGCTGACGGCGGGCACATCCACATGGCAATCAATGCGGTCGAACATCGGCCCTGAAATGCGCGACTGGTAATCCATGGCGCATTTGGGGGCGCGGCCACACGCTTGGGCGGGATCGGCCAGATGCCCGCAGCGGCAAGGGTTCATGGCGGCCACCAATTGAATGCGGGCGGGATAGGTGACGTGGTGATTGGCGCGAGAGACAACGGCGCGTCCCGTTTCAAGGGGCTGACGCAAGGCTTCCAGCGTGCTGCGCTGAAACTCGGGCAGTTCGTCAAGAAACAGGACGCCGTTATGGGCCAGAGAAATCTCCCCCGGTTTGGCGCGAACGCCGCCGCCGATCAGGGCGGGCAGCGTTGCTGAATGGTGAGGATCGCGAAAGGGGCGCTGGCGCAAGAGTTTGCCTTCGTCTAAAAGCCCTGCCAGTGAATGGATCATGGAGACTTCCAGCGCTTCGTCGGGCTGAAGCGGCGGCAACAAAGAGGGCAAACGCGCTGCCAGCATACTTTTGCCAGAGCCTGGTGGCCCTATCATCAGAAGGTTATGGCCGCCGGACGCCACAACTTCGAGGGCGCGTT
This sequence comes from Micavibrio aeruginosavorus, assembly GCA_020720905.1. Classification (GTDB taxonomy): domain Bacteria; phylum Pseudomonadota; class Alphaproteobacteria; order UBA9219; family UBA9219; genus UBA8914. The sequence continues at coordinate 2,676 of DYNT01000122.1, read as the reverse complement.
TGGCGGTTTCTTGTCCCTTGATGTCGCGCAAATCAAGCCCGCCGCGTTCGTGAGGCGCGGTTTGGATTTTAAGCGCGGGGCGCGTCAAGACTTGCAGGCCTTTGAAGTGATTGATGAGGGAGAGAAGGGAAGGCGCAGCCAGCACGCTCAGCGCCTCGCCCGCCCACACGGCCTCGCCGCCATTAGCGGCGGGGCAGATAAGGCCTTTGCCTTGGGTGTTTGCGCTGACGGCAGCGGGAAGGACTCCGGCGACTTTGGCCGTCGCGCCGTCTAAGCCCAACTCTCCCAGCGAAACAAAGCTGGCGATCTCTTCTTTGGGGAGAATCTCCATCGCCGCAAGAACCGCTAAAGCGATGGGCAAATCGAAATGGCTGCCCTCTTTAAGGACATCGGCAGGGGCAAGATTGACGGTGATCCTTTTCGCGGGCAGGGAGAGGCCAAGAGCATGCAACGCGCCGCGCACGCGCTCGCGGCTTTCGCCCACAGCCTTATCAGGCAGACCAACAATGTTGAAAACAACCATGCCCGATGACAGTTGAACCTGAACATCGATGGGCAAAACGGATGTGCCTTCAAAAGCGACCGTTCCTATGCGTGCAAGCAAGAAATCCCCCTGATAGAGTTTGTAATCATTTTTATCTGCCGTAAGGTCTAACGCAATCCTTCTCTTCAAAAGAGCGTAGGAAAAGCCTGTTTGTTTGAAGACGCATCGGGGGCGGATCCTTGTGTGAATTTCATAAAAACATCTTCAAGGTTGGCTTCGTAGGTGACGATATCAACGATGTTAAGGCCGTTGACCTGTACGCTCAGCATCATTTGCCCCAAGGATAAAGCGGCCTTGCTGGCGGGCAGTTTAAGGCGGCGGGACGCTTCTAGAATCCAGCCATGGGGGCGCAGGTTGGGCGGCACGTCGCGCAAATCGCGATCCACCGTGATGGTGAGGCTTTTGTTGTCCAGTTGGCTGAGAAGGTTGTCTTTCGTGTCGTTGGCAACGATGCGCCCCTCGTGCAAAATGGCAAGGCTCTCGCATAGCTCTTGCGCTTCTTCAAGATAATGCGTGGTGAGAAGAATCGTCGTCCCCGCTTTTTGAAGCTGCTTGATTTGCGCCCATAAGGCGCGACGTTGTTCGATATCGACGCCCGCTGTTGGTTCATCCAAAACCAAGATAGGCGGGCGGTGCGCCATCGCTTTGGCGACCATCAGCCGCCGCCGCATGCCACCAGATAAGCGGCGCGAAGGCGCATCGGCCATGTCCATAAGAGAGAGTATTTCCAGCAAATGGTTTGTGATGCGTTCTTTAGGCGGCACGCCGTAAAGACCGGCTTGGAATTCCAACAATTCACGTGGCGTAAAGAACGTATCGATATTGTTTTCCTGTGGCACAACGCCAATGGAGCCTTTGGCGCGCCTTTCGTTGAGGTCAAGGTCAGCGCCACAGATACGCACGCTTCCCGCTGATTTTAGGGTGAGCCCTGCCAGAATGTTAATCAGCGTGGATTTTCCAGCGCCGTTCGGCCCTAAAAGACCAAACAAGCTACCACGCGGCACGACAAGGTCGATCCTGTCCAAAGCCGCACGCGCATCAAGCCCCCTCTTGCCTTTGTATCTTTTGGCAAGCCCTTCGATTTCTAAAGCGTTTGTTGGCATGGATTCAAGCATTTTCAGCGCACTCGTCAAAAGGATAGCGTTTGTTTATACTCTATAAGAACCCGCCCGTGAAGGAAAGACATGACGGATAAAAACGACGATACGCTCTATTTGGTTGATGGCTCTGGCTATATCTTCCGCGCGTTTCATGCTCTGCCGCCCATGACGCGGGCAGATGGCACGCCCGTGAATGCGGTTTATGGCTTTTGCAACATGCTGCAAAAGCTCCTTATTGATCTGAACGCGCACCGTGTCGCCGTGATTTTCGATGCCGCCCGCAAGACCTTTCGCAACGATATTTATCCCGATTACAAGGCTCACCGCCCCCCCACACCGGACGAGCTGATCCCTCAATTCCCCTTGATCCGGCAGGCGACCCGCGCCTTTGGCGTGCCCGCTTTGGAGGTCTTGACCTATGAGGCCGATGATCTTATCGCGACTTATGCGCGCATGGCCGCCGAGACAGGGCAAAAGGTGCGGATCGTATCAGCAGATAAGGATTTGATGCAACTGATCCGCCCGCTGGTGGAGCTTTACGACCCCATGAAGGCGCTCGCGATCACGGCGGCCGAGGTTGAGGCTAAGTTCGGCGTCGCCCCCAACAGGGTTGTGGAGGTGCAGGCCTTGGCGGGCGATAGTTCCGACAATGTGCCCGGTGTGACGGGCATCGGGATCAAAACCGCCGCCCTGTTAATCAACGAGTATGGCGATCTGGAGACGCTGCTTGCGCGGGCGGGTGAGATTAAGCAGCCCAAGCGGCGCGAGGCGCTGATCCGTGAGGCCGACCTTGCCCGCGTTTCTAAAAAGCTGGTGACGTTGGATGACCATGTCCCGCCGCCCATGCCTTTGGCTGAGATTCGGATTGAGGCCGACCCTCACGCCGATCTTATCGCCTTTTTGGAAGAGCAAGGCTTCCGCTCGCTTCTGGCAAGGGTGAAGGCTTCACCGTCATTGCGAGCGACCATGCCGCCGCAAAGCGGCGGCATGGGAAGCGCGGCAAGCCATCACCTGAACCAACCACCATCACCC
>DYNT01000006.1 GCA_020720905.1 Micavibrio aeruginosavorus | reverse complement strand
GGCCGCGGAGACCTGTTTCCTTTTAGGTTATGTGGCTTGGCGGAGAAAAATTTTTTGGGTTTTCAAGCGGACGGACTATATAAGGGAACTTTATGATAAGGGGACTTTATGGACACCATCGAAACGCCTAGCGGCAAGAACGAAAAGACAGAAAACTTCCCCGTTGAAAAACTGGTGGGGCCACAGTATCGCCCTCACGTCCGCGCTTTCTACGCTTTTGCGCGCGCCGCCGATGATATCAGCGACAACCCCATGCTGACAGCGGGCGAGAAAATCGCACGCCTTGATCGCTTTGACACAGCCCTTATGATGCCCGATGACGACAGCATCCCTGCCCTGATCCCCTTGCGCGAGAGCCTTGCGGAAACAGGCATCACGCCGCAACATGCGCGTGATCTTTTGATTGCCTTTAAGCGCGATGCCACCAAGCTACGTTATGAAAATTGGGAAGAGCTGCTTGACTACTGCCGCTATTCCGCTGCGCCCGTGGGGCGTTATATGCTGGATCTGCACGGCGAGGACAAAAGCACATGGCCCGCCAGCGACGCCCTATGCAACGCGCTTCAAATTATCAACCATATCCAAGATTGCGCCGATGATTACAGGCAACTGGATCGCGTCTATATTCCTCTTGATATGATGGCGGCCTCTGGCACAAGCCCGACGGCCTTGGCCTCCATCGAATCCACGCCCGCGCTGCGTGCGACGCTGACAGCCATGCTGGATCAAATGGCGCCGATGGTTGATCTGGCGCAGACGTTCGCAAGCCAAATCCGCGATCCCCGCCTGCGCTATGACACGGCGGTGACGACAACCATCGCCCTTCGTCTTGTCAAACTGCTGCGTGAGCGCGACCCGCTGAGTGACGATGTGAAACTCAGCCGCCGCCAAAAACTAACGGCCATGGCGACAGGCTTTATCAAGATGTGGATGTAAGCCTAACGGCTCAATGAATAGATTCATTTGTTTTTGCCATGGACAATCCTTCCCTCTTTCGTCATCCCGCACGAAGTCCCGCGTAGAGCGGGACGAAGATGCGGGAGCCAGTTTAAAACTTTTCCTTTTTTACAAAACCGCAGCATCGCCCCCAGTCCTCTGGGTCCCGCATCTTCGCGATGCTCACGCATCGCTGCGTGCGGGATGACGAGAGAGGGGTGCGATGCTCACGCATCGCTGCGTGCGGGATGATGGCGGGTTAGGCAAGATGTCCAATGAGTCCATTCATAGGGCGGTTAGGATGAAACCAAAACATTTCAGAAACGATTAGTGGTTGCCTTGCCGTCTTAAAAAGGCAGGAATGTCCAACAAGTCAGAGTCACCATTTGACAAGGCCTGACGATCTGATGAATCAATATCTAAATCAGTCTGACGCTTTCCTGCCGTATCATCCCTATCCAACTCATCCTCCATGTCTTGCGCTACCGAAGGCCGCACAAGGCCAAAGCCTGTAATCCTTTGGAAGAGTGATTGAGCCCGCTGGTTGATGGGCATGCTGCTTGGTGTGGCGGTCTGTGACGAAGCTGCCGTGAGTTGCGTAATCCGCATGTCACTGGTTGTCGCCTCTGTGCCACGTCCACGTGAGGACGAGTCCATTGTTGAGCCTGCCGATAACGTTGTGACGGTGCGTTGCCGCCCCGCTTGCTGAACAGGCGGAATCTCTCGCACAGGCAAAGGCGCAACGCTTGTTTTATACGTTGTCCCATGATGAGGCGCCTCTTCTTTTTCACAATCTATCGAAGCGCCGCTGGTTGTCGCAAAGGCTAAAGGCGCTGTCATAGAAGAAGCCTTGACATTCGCCATCGTCCTTGGCGTTACAGAAGTCGGCATGGTGAAGTAAGTCGTCGTTGGTTGAGGCGTGGCGGCAACTTCTTCCTTTTCAACGAAAGGCTCAGGAGCCGTTACTTTCACAGGCGCAACCGTAGCGGCAGACCGAACATCTTCTCTTTGGATAACGCGAACCGCTGGTTTAACCGCGCTTGATAACGTAGCCCCCCGCGTGTCGCTGACAAAGGTGCTTTGCTCAACATCGATGCCCGTCGCAATGACAGAAACACGAATGCGGCCATCCAACCCTTCGCCAAGCGTTGATCCAACCTTGATTTGCGCTTCTGGATCCACTTCGTCGCGAATGCGATTGGCCGCTTGGTCAACCTCAAACAGCGTCATATCAAGGCCGCCCGTGATGTTGATCAGAACGCCACGCGCCCCCTTCATCGAAATATCGTCCAGCAAAGGATTAGAGATGGCCGACTCCGCTGCGCGAATGGCGCGATTGTCGCCATCAGCCTCACCCGTTCCCATCATCGCCTTGCCCATCTCGCTCATCACTGTTTTAACATCGGCAAAGTCAAGATTCATAAAGCCTGGCATGACCATCAAATCAGTAATACCGCGCACGCCAGAGTGCAGAACCTCGTCCGCCATGCGGAAAGCTTCGGCAAACGTCGTGCGTTCGTTGGCAATACGGAAAAGATTTTGGTTGGGAATAACGATCAGCGTATCGACATATTTTTGCAATTCTGCGATGCCAAGCTCAGCTTGACGCATACGATTATTGCCTTCGAAATGGAACGGTTTAGTCACAACGCCAACCGTCAAAATCCCAGCCTCACGCGCAGCGCGGGCAATGACAGGCGCAGCGCCCGTTCCTGTGCCGCCCCCCATGCCTGCGGTGACAAAAAGCATATCGGAACCATCAAGAATCGACATGATGTCGGGAAGGGCTTCCTCAGCCGCAGCGCAACCGATGTTAGGCCTTGAGCCTGCGCCCAGCCCACGCGAGAGATTGACGCCAAGCTGAATCTTACGGCCTGCGAGTGATTGCGCCAGCGCTTGGGAATCTGTGTTGGCGCCGACGAAATCACAGCCCTCAAGGTTAGAGCGGATCATGTTGTTAATAGCGTTGCCACCTGCCCCGCCAACCCCAACGACCGTAATGCGTGGGCGTAGCATGTTGTCAGGTTCAGCCATCGACAAATTGATCATTCTCTTCCTCCATAGCGTTTTGTCATTTTTTCCTAAAAAACTGTGAGGCGACCTACCCCAGCAGGATGATCAGGAAAGGAATCATTGGAACCATATCATCCTTTTCGTTTGATTCGCGCAAGACCAGAAAGAGATTTTCGATAAAGAAATTCAGTGATTTAGTTTTAAAATACGCCTTTATAAAAAAGAGAGAACACTCCAAAAAAGAAAAAAGGGCGCATTCCAAGGGATTAGCCGCCACAGTCAAAGTGCTATATGAGGAAAATGAGGAAATATTTTTTTAGGCGGCAATGTTCAACGCGTTACACCGCGCCGCTTCATTGAGCGTCAGCAAAACTTGTCCCTTTGGCGCTTCAAAAAAAAGGCAACTGTGACGTTGTTTTGAGAGATCATGAGCCAACATGAAAAAGCGCAAGGCCGTTGAATCAATCGAATGAAGCCCCCCCACATGCAGCCTAATTTCTTTGCCAGCGCCATCTTTTTTAACAGCCTTAAGAATTTGCCGAAAGAAGTAGGAATCTTGGAAGGTAAAATCACCTTCCATGACGATGGTCATAACTTTGGAGGTCAAGCTGACATCGTATTTCATAAAACACCTAATGCTTACGGTATAGCCGCGATAATCTTAGTATTCCCCGTATAGTCTTAAGGAGGCGTGTATTTCCCACACACAAAACTATGCTTTCTTACTTTCATTTGTGAAATAGCCCCCTCGTGAATAAAGAGCATCATTCACGAAGGGTCTATAGGATTGCCGCCTTATTTATTAGAATAATCATATTAACCAAGTTATTTTTCTTGACTCGTAGGGACGTTTCTGCTATTGACTTGGCTACGCGGAGCTGTGTCCGAAGGGAGCATTCAGGATTCGGCCTTTAGCATTGAGGGAAGGAAGGGGCTTCGTGGCGGCGCGAGGCCTTTTTTAGGGGCTAAGGGGAATTGCGATATGGGTTTTTTCTACCCCGTCATCGCGAGGAGAGAGCGTTAGCGAACGACGTGGCGATCCATCGCCTGAATTGGCAAGCGGGGTCGTTGGTGGAAAGTGTAGGAGATTGCCGCGCTCCCGTTGGTCTCTCGCCATGACGAGAAAGCTTTACCTTTTTTTGTTTGTTGGGAAGGCCGCTTAATGCTTCCCTTTTAAAGATGTTTCCTGCTAAACTTCGGTGAGCAGTACCGGTCCATGCGAATCGCGTGGGAGGATGTGTGTTTATTTGCGTGATGCGTCAACGTGTTACGTTTTTTATGAAACGCGCTTCTTTTCCCGTGGGATGATCAGGGATGGGGTTCAAAGATTTTCAATTGACTAGAGGCATACATGGTTGATCCGACGAAATTTTCCGATACTCCTGTCCGCACATTGTCCCCCACACCTAGTGTTGGAACCACACCGCCCTCTCATGGCACAAAGCCACAAACGGCAACAGGTCAGGCGGCTGCTCGCCCAGCGGCCAAACCTGTGGCTCGCCCAGCGGCGCGTAAAACCAACAATTATTCTACGACTCCGTTTTGGATGGGGTTGGCTTTGTCCATCGGTTGGGTTGCGATTGTCGCCTTTGTCATGATGCAAGCAGGCGAAGCGCACACCTTTGCCGGACTGCCCTTGTCCAATTGGGCCATTGGGATTTCCGCCGTCATTTCGCCCATGGCCATGATTTGGATGATCACGGCCTATCTGCAACGCGCCGCCGACGTGCAATCCGTCACCGAGCCTTTGCGCCGTCAACTGGCCATGATTACGGGCGAGTCTGGCGCTGCCGAAGTTCGCATCCGCCGCTTTAATCAGGCGATTAAGGAGCAGCTAGACCTCCTGCGCAGCACGAAGAACATTGGCGATGAAGAGCTGATGGCCATTATGGAGCGCATCAACGAGCATAAGGCCGATTTGGAAACTTTTGAACAGCACAGCCTTTATCAAGTGAATGAAATCCAAGAGGTCATTCGCCGCAGCATGCAGCACATCGATCAATTGATGGAAGACAAGTTCACGATGCTGCGCATTTTGGACAGCAAGCTTGTTCAAACGGGTGATGATGTCTCGCGCCAAACCGATGGCATGCGTGACCAGATCACGGGCCTTTTGCAGGACATTGAATCCAACGCCCTTTTGGTAGCCTCAACCGTCGAACGCGCCATGCAGGACAGCAAGAAGCTTTCCGATACCGCCCGCTCGCAGGAAACAAGTTTGATCAGCGCCGCCGAAACGGCTGCTGGCACGCTGAGCGAGCTTTCCGGCAAGATTGATGAGAATATCGCGCATTTCCTTGGCCGCGCCGGTATGGCGCGTGAGGAAGCCGAACGGCTGGCCAGCGCGCTGGACACGCAAACGCGTTCTTTGGACGAGCTGAGCACCATCCTGCCCTCTCGTATTTCGGAATCGGAATCCGTCCTGCGCGGCGTGGCTGATCGCCTGTATGCCAGCGAGCAATTGGCCCGCGAACAGGCCAACAATCTCAGCGAAAAGCTGGAGGCGCAGATTGTGAATATGCAAGCGATGCTGGATCGCTTTGCTTCACGCGTGAACGATATCGATGGCGGCCTGCAACAACGCCGCACCGATTTGGACGGCCTTGTCATCCGCATCAGCGCCGCGTCCAATGATTTGGCGCAGCAGATGGATAGCTCCATCACTGGTCTTAGCGCCCGCGCCGATGGTGCGCTTGTTCGCTTTACCGAAGCGAATGATGAAGCACGCAAAGGAACCGATGCCATTGCCGCGCAACTGGCCGAAACCGCTGCGCGTTATGAAGCCGCCACGCGCCATTTGGGCTCTGTGAACGATGCCAACAGCACGCAACTTCGCGCTATCTCGCACGAAATCGCGCAACAGCTGGAGCAATTTGAAACGCTGCACCGCGCCTCGCAACAGGCGGGGCAAGACGTGCAGCTTCGCGCCTCGACCGCTTTGCAAAATCTGCAACAGGTGTTGGAGCGTTTGCTGGCCACCCGCGATGCAACGCAAAGCGTCGGCGACTCGCTTACCGAAAAACTGCGCAGCGCCGTCGATCAAAACGAGCGCGTGATCACCCGCATCAACGAAGCCGCCCGCATGACCGTTCATGCCCTTGGCATCGCCACGGAATCGCTGGGACGGCAAGAAGCCGACATCACGGCAGGCGCGCAAACAGCCGAGACGGCTATCAGCGCGACAGTCACGAGCCTGCAAGAGCAGGCCAAGACGGCGGAAGAAGCCCTGCGTTCGCAAAACGACACGCTGACCATCATGCTGGATGACATTCGCTCTCGTCTTGATAGCACCGATAAGCGCCTGCAAGATTTTGCCGATTACGCCAGCGCCCCTGTTCAGCAAGTCATGAGCCAGATTGAGGTCAGCACCACGCAAGGCCGCGAATCCTTGGGACGCTATAGCGCCGACATGCAAGGCCAGATGGATCGTTTGCAAGATTATAACGGACGGATCAGCACGATGGGTCAAGATGTCAGCCAGATGACATCCAGCACGCTCACCGCCATTGAAGATTTAAACCAGCGGTTTATGACGGTGCGCACCAGTCAGGAAGAAACGACGCGCCAGACCATCGAAAACTTTAACGCGATGGCGGAGCGCATCCAAAGCGAAGTTGGTACGCTGGGTCAAAAAGCGATGGAGGCAGCCTCAACGCTTAAGGAAGCCGCCGCGCAAGTCGGACAGCAGTCCTATCAGCTTCATACCGAAGCGCAGGAATCGAGCGCCAAGATACAGATTGTCACGACAGCCTTGCAAAACGAGGCTGCCGCCATTCGTGCGACGCTGGACAGTCAGGCCGCCGCCATGAACAGCGATCTCTCCCGCGCAGGCACGCACTTCACCGAACTGGGACAAACGCTGAAGGAGCGCACAGACTCGGCTTATGCCTTGCTGGATCGCGTGGCCGCTCATTATAACGAGGTTACACGTCTTGCCAGCGAGGACTTTGAACGTCGCGCCAGCAAGCTTGATCTGACCGCCAGCGAAACAACGGGCAAGGTTCAATCGCTCAGCACCGCCATGGAAGCGCAGCTTTCCCTTATTGGCGCAGGCAGCGCGCAAATCGAAGGACAAGCCAACAGGATCATTGCAACGGGCACGCAAACGATCAGCCGCCTTGAGGAAGTCAACGCTAAGTTCACCGTCGCGCAAACAACGGCGTTGGATGGCACGGATCGCGTTCTTACCCGCATGGAAGAAGCGGTTCAGGCCTTCAAAGATCAACATCAAGGCCTCAATGACGCGGCTGAGGGTTCTGTCTCGATCCTTCACAAGGCAGGCGCGGCCTTTGGCGAGCAAGCCAGCCGTATGCTGGATACAACGCATCAAGTTGAAGACAGCATCCGCAGCTTGAACATCGCCACCACCAACTTTGCCGATCAATCCAGCCAAGTGCGCACGACGATGGAAGCGCATAATGCGCGCCTCATCGCCAGCCTTAAGGAATCGATTGAGCATATCGATGACACCAGCAGCCGCCTGCAGCAGACATCGGCCACCGCGATTCTTAGCGCCGATCAAGCCAACACGCGCTACAACGCTTTGGCTGATAATGCAGGGGCAAAGATTGAAAGCACGACACAAAGCCTCTACAACGCCGCCGACAAGACGGAGACGGTTTTGAGCGCTCTCAGCGCTGGCGTCACGCAGCAAGTGGCCGCGCTGAATATCGTCAGCGAACAAATCGTCGAACAGCACCGCGTCCTAACCGCCACGAACGAAACGCAGCGCGAGCAACTTCTTGACCTGTTCGAGAAACTGGGCGCGGCGCATGGCGAAGCCTCTGGCGTGGCTGAACGCACCATTGTGCGTCTCAGCGAAACGCTGTCACAAGTTCAAACGCATTTGGGGCAACTGTCCGATAATTCGCAAACCGCTTTGGCTCATGTCACCACGGCCAGCCACGGCTTTTCGGATCAGGCCAGCACGCTGATCCTCCATGCCAAGCAAGCCGAAGAGCAAGCCAAGGCAGCGGTCACCGTCACCGCCACGCTGCAAGACCAAGCCAAGACGCTGAGCGAAGCACTGAACGCCGAGACAACGCGCACGGGTGAGCTGATGCAAAGCTTGCTGGAGCGCCTTGGCGCAAGCAGCGGAGCCATGCAAGACATCAGCGGAACCGCCAGCACGGCGCTGACCGATTTGCAGATGGGCATCGCCCGTCAGGCCGCAAACCTGAACGAGTCCATGGATCAAATCGCCAGCCGCCAGCAAGGCTTGACGCAGGCCATGGAAGCGCAACGCGAAACGCTCAGCACGCTGGTCGCCCGCCTGTCCGTCGCGCAAGACGAAACCGCCAGCGCGGCAGAACGCGCCGCCAGCCGCCTGTCAGACGGCACGCAGCAGATTACAAGCCAGATGGAGCGGTTGGAAAACCGCGCAGGCGTCTCGCTGGCCTCTATCCACGCGGCGAACGAAGGCATGACCAAGGAAACAGCGACCCTGATCGCCAGCACCGGCACAGCCGAGGCGCAAACCAAGAGCCTTTTGGACAGCGCCATAGCGATGCAAAAGCAAGCCAGCGACGTTTGCAGCCAACTGCGCAGCGAAACGCACATGACCGAAGAAACGCTTGGCACGTTGGTGGGCAAACTGGACGGCAACGCCAAGGTTCTACGCGATGCCAGCCTTGCGGCCGAGACGACGCTTGCCAATTTGGGCAGCACCGTCACGCAGCAGACGACGGCCATTAACGCCAATCTGGGTCATATCGAAGAAAAGCAGTCGTCCTTGGGCTCCGCCTTGGATGTTCAACGCGAAATGCTGGGCGATATGGTCACGCGCCTAACGCTGGCGCAGGACGAAACCGCCGCCGCCGCCGAACGCAGCGCCGCACGCCTTGTGGACAGCACGGGACAAATCACGCGGCAAATGGGCGCACTGGATGATCAAACGCAAAACGCCTTGGCCTCTGTTCGCGCCGCCAGCACAGGCCTTGCCGATGAAGCCGTCACCATCGCACAGCACACGCAAAAAGCCGAAGAGCAAGTACGCACGATGCTTCAAGCCACAGGAAGCTTGCACGAGGAAGCCCGCGTCCTGCGCGAGAAGACGACAGGCGAAGCGGATCAGACAATTGAGCAGGTTCGCACCGTTATCGCTCAACTGGACACAACGGTCAGCCATCTGAAACAACAAAGCAACCAAGTCGCCAATGTGATTGACAAGTCGGGGCTTGACTTCTCCACCATCGCGAAAGCCTCTGGCGACACCTTGCAAAAGCAGGCGGATAATCTGGCCGTCATCGCGGCGCAAGCGCAAGGCCACATCACAGGCGTCAATGACAAGGTGCGCGAGAGCGTCAAGCTGATCGCTGACGCCAGCGATATGACGGAAACCCATGGTCTTCGTTTGGCCGAGACCGCCGAAAAATCAACGTCGCAGTTGGTGTCGTTGATTGCGACGATGAACGAAAGCGATCGCGAGACTCGCGCTATCTTTGAAAAGGCGACCGCTCGCCTGATCGACACGCGCACAACGCTGGAAAAAGAGCTGCAGACGATTGCCGACCTGTCGGGTCGCGCGGTTGAACAGGTCATGGGCGCGGGCAGCGCTTTGGCCATTCAAAGCGACGCTCTTCGCGCCAATCTGGCCTCTTCGGAATCCGCCTTGACCCAAGCCGCCGATACGGTGCGCGAGGAAACGGTGCAGCTCCCTGCCCTTTTGGGTCGCAGCGCCAAGGATATCGAAAGCGCCGCCAAGACGTTCAAGGCGCAAACGGGCGACATCGCCGAGTCTATGCTCAAGACAACCGACCGTTGCATCAGCACAGCGGGCGCGGTACGCGATACGATGATGGACGAAGCCCGCCATCTGACCAGCGTTGCGGAAACCGCCGATCAAACCCTGTGCCAGTTCAACGAAGCGCTGAAAACGCAGCTTGAAGCGATTAAGGCCGGAACAAGCACCTTGTCGAGTGAGCAAAAGGATCTGGTCGAAAAAGCCTCGCAGACGATCACGCAGCTTTCCGCCGCCAGTGACCGCCTTGCCCAACTACGCGGCGATACGGTGCAGACTGCCTCTAAACTCGCGCATGAGTTCGAAACGATCGAAGCGCGGGCAGGCACAACGACACAACGCCTTGGCGCTGCAGGCGATGCCCTGTCGAAGCAAGTCGAGCAGTTGACGGCTATGACCGAAAATGCCGAAGGCAAGATGGTTGGAGCCAGCCAAAACTTCCGCGAGCAATTGGAGCGCGTGCGCGGCGGCATACAGACGCAGATTGACGATATCAACCGCGGCCTGATGCAAATCACCGCGCAGCTTGACCGCACCGGAACCAGCCTTCGCGCTGCGATGGCGGGAACCGTCGTCGATGTCGAAAAGATTGCCGTTCGCTTTGATCAAACCAGCAAGGACACGGCCAACCAACTCACCGACCGCACGGCGCGGATGCGCGTCGCGACAGAGGAAGTGGCCAAACTTCTGGGTGGCTTTGGCGATCAGATTGACGGGCTTCTCAGCCGCATCGGATCGGCCAGCGAAGGCATCAAGCGTCATGAAACCGACCTTGTCGGCCACATGCAGCAGGCGTTCTCGCATCTGGGCGGCGTCGCGGATCGCCTTAACTCTACGCGGGTTCTGGCCGACAATGTCAGCGAGGCAGCAGTCTCCAAACTGGCCGAAGTCGCGCAGAACATCGAGAAGCAAATGAGAACGATGGCCGAAGGCGGCCAGACCGTGACGAGCATTATTCAATCGGTCGCGCAAACCTATGCCGATCAGGTCAGCCGCGTGAACTCTGGCGTCATTGGCTCGCAAGAACAAATCACGGCGATGAACGCCATGATGGAGGAAATGCAGCAACGCACGGATCGCATGCGCGTCACGCTCAAGCTACAGGGCGATGATCTGCTGGGTTCCTTGGAACAAATCCTTGACCAGCTTTCCAACACAGGCGGCGCGATGAGCGATGCCGTGGACGGATCGCTGCAACAACAGGCCATCAATAGCCTGAAGAAGATTAGCTAAGCCAAAAAGGGACTCTCTACCATGTCATCAGAACCCAAGAAAATCGCCATTCTAACCAGCGGCGGCGATTGCGCTGGTCTTAACGCCGTCATACGCTCGGTCGTCTTGAGTGCCAGCGCTCTTGGTTGGGAGGTCTTTGGCCTTAAGGACGGCACGCAAGGCCTGATCGATCGCCCCATCCGCGTGCGCAAGCTGACCGTGGACGATGTCGGTGCGACCATGCTGCGCCAAGGCGGCACGGTTTTGGGCACAACGAACAAAGGCAATCCCTTTGCCTATCCCATGCCTGACGGAACGACCAAAGATATGTCACAAACCATTATCGAAGGCTTCCGCAGCCTTGGGTGCGAGGCGATGATTGGCATCGGCGGCGATGGCTCGCTCGCCATCTTGCGCCGCCTTGCGCAGCAGGGTCAATTCACACTCATCGGCATTCCCAAGACCATCGATAACGATCTGGGCAAGACCGAGACGTCGATCGGCTTTGATACCGCTGTATCCGTTGCGACAGAGGCTTTGGATCGATTGCAACCCACGGCAGCCAGCCATGACCGCATCATGGTTTTAGAAGTTATGGGACGCGATGCTGGCCATATCGCCCTGACAGCGGGCATTGCAGGCGGCGCGGATGTGATCTTGCTGCCTGAAATACCCTATTCATTGGAAAAAGTGGCAGCGCATATCAAGAAAATCCGCGAGAATGGCCGCAACTTCGCCCTGATCGTCGTCTCTGAGGCCGTCAAGACCATGAACGGAGAACCTTTGATGAAATCTTTCTACGGCGGCCAACAACGCTTTGGCGGCATCGGCCATTATATCGGAGCTGAAATCGCCGAATTGTGCCAAGCCGAAACGCGCGTCACCGTCTTGGGCCACGTTCAGCGTGGTGGCCAACCCAGTGCGCAGGATCGTATGCTTGCTGCAGCGTTTGGCGTGCATGCCGTTGGCTTGATCCGCGATGGCAAAGAGGATCGTATGGTCGCATGGTCAAACCGCGAGATCATCGATGTCCCCATTTTGGACGCTATCTCTAACTATCAAATGGTGGATCCCGAAGGTTCTTTGGTCAAGACCGCACGCGGCCTTGGCATTTGTTTGGGGAATTAAACGCGATAGACGCAGACTCTATAGTATCGTTCCTGTTCGATCTGCTGCCAATTTGTATCCATCCGTTTTGCGCAAAGGCGCTTTTAAACCTTACGATCCACGACAAAGCGGGCGACGTCCTCAAGATTCTTGGCGCGGTCTTCAAAAACACTGAGATGTTGGATCGCTTGCTCAGACAACAATTTGGCTTGATGGCGCGCACGTTCAGCGCCAAGGATGGTGACAAAGGTCGCCTTGCCAGCCTTCTCATCGCGCCCCGTTGGCTTGCCCGTTTCCTCTGGCGTGCCTTCAGCATCCAAAAGATCATCGATAATCTGGAACGCAAGCCCAAGATCGTGCGCATAGGCGCGAAGCGCCGCCAAATGCTGCTGTGAGGCTTTGCCGAGCAAACCGCCCATTTCAGTGGAGCACGCGATCAGCTCCCCCGTTTTCATGCGCTGCAAGCGCGTAATCGCGCCGATATCAAGAGCCGTCGTTTCAGCGATCAGGTCAAGCATCTGCCCACCAATCATACCGTTTGCGCCAGACGCCCGCGCCAAAGCCGTTACCAAGGCGCAGCGCACGTTGGGGTCTTCGTGCGTGCGGGAATCGGCCAGAATCTCAAACGCGATGGTCAGCAAAGCATCGCCCGCCAACACGGCGGTTGCTTCATCAAACTTGATGTGAACCGTCGGCTGACCACGTCGCAATTCGGAATTATCCATGACCGGCAAATCGTCATGCACCAAAGAATAGCAGTGCAAGCATTCAATCGCCGCCGCTGCGCGCAAGGCGCAATCTTCGTCCACGCCGAAAATCTGCGCGGTATTCAAAACAAGAAATGGGCGCAACCGCTTGCCCCCGCCAAGGACGCTGTAGCGCATAGCATCGAACAACTTTTGTTCGGCAAACTCGGACTTGGGGAGGATACGCTCCATCGTTTCGACAACAGAGGTTGCCGCATGAACCATGGCGGCAGAGAGAGAGGGGCTGATTGAAGGCATGGGGGGTTTTCTCTTTTTCTTAAAACAAGAGCGTTAAAGGGCAGACGTTTTAACAGAACCGTCATCCAAAATCGTGATGGATTCGATGCGCGCTTGCGCTTCTTGCAGCTTGGCCGCAAGGTGGCGTTTCAGCAAAGCGCCGCGCTCATACGCGCCAAGGGCATCGTCAAGTTTGGCGCGGCCATCTTCAAGCTGGCGAACAAGTTTTTCCAGCTCAGCCATTGCGTCTTCAAAGCTCATGGCGGCGATGTCAGGAGGCAGGGCAAGACCCTGAGGATCGGTTGTTTTCGTCATAGGCGCGACTTTACGGGCTAAACCCACAAAGCACAAGAGGAAGCGAACAGGAAAACGGCAAGGGACAGCCCCGTTAAGAACCGTCCCTTGCTTTTTCTTAAACAATAAGCTTTGGGGACTCCTTTATTGGAGGCCGCACTTCACGGCAAGGCGCGGTTATGTCCACCCCACCCTGTTTGACGGCTTGATTGACGGCCCACCCATTCAATCATGTCCGCGTACTGGTTGGGGGAACAAGCCTCAACCGTTGCTGGCAGATTCAAGATGATCTTGTTCTCAGGCGTTGCCCCCCAAACGTCAACGACGGCATTATTAATCCGACCATAAGTTGGTTCACAAAAAAACAAACAATCCCGTTGTCATTCCCGCGCAGGCGGGAATGACACAAAAGGATAGAGTCATTCTTCATGAACTTACTTTCGTTCTCATTAATATTTCAGGCATGGCTGTTTCAACATGGCAATCACCGTTGCTGTTTAAAAAAGGAGTCCGATAGTGTGGGGAAAAGAAAGTCTTATGTGCGCGCTGAACGCGCAAGAAGCAGCGCCGCGAGGCTCAAAAAGAGCGCGGTGTTCATGGTGAAAGGGCTGCGTGATTTCGTCATAAGAACCAGTATCCACAAAAAGAGATGAAATTCAAGGAGAAACTATTTTTTCATTCACAAGCCTATCGCGCTTTTAAAGGGGGGCGGTTAGAATAGGCTCTATGACTATGAACAAGCCCCTTCCCTCGACGCCCCACGCAACGCGGCTTTATATCGTGGGCGATATTCATGGCCGCCTTGATCTGCTCACGCGCTTGCTGGCGATGATCGAAGCGGATGCCACGCACCATGAGGACAAAAAGAAAAAGCTTATTTTCCTTGGTGATTATGTGGACCGAGGCCTTGACTCACGCGGGGTGATTGATCGGCTGACGGGCGGCTTTGCGGCGGGTCTTGCCCCCATCTTCCTGCGCGGCAATCATGAAGAAATGCTGCTTGCCATGATCAAGGGTGATTTGTCCGTTGCCCCCGTTTGGCTGCAATTAGGGGGAACCGCCACCGCCGCCAGTTATGGCGTGAGCGTTTTTGGCGGCATCCAAAAGCAGAAGATGGAGGCTCTGCACAAAAGCCTTGCGGAAAAAATGCCCCCCGCGCATAGCGCGTTTTTAGAGGACACTTTATCAGCCGTGACCTATGGCGATTATTATTGTGTCCATGCAGGCGTACGCACTGGCATTCCGTTGGAAAAACAGAAGGAACAGGATCAGCTTTGGATACGCGGCGATTTTCTGGCCTCAACCGCTGATTTTGGCAAGATCATTGTGCATGGCCACACCATCAGTCCTGAACCTGACATCCGACCCAACCGCATCGGCATCGATACGGGGGCCTATGCCTCTGGCCGCCTCACCTGCCTTATTTTGGACGGCAAGGCGCGTTCCTTTTTACAAACGTAAAGCGCCTCAGCGCTTGTCCCGCAAGCCCGCCCAATAATCCAAGCGTTTCGTAATCTCACGCTCAAACCCACGCGGCACAGGCTTATAAAACGCTTCGCGCCGCATTCCATCGGGAAAATAGTTCTGACCAGAAAAGCCTTCGGGCGTATCGGGATCATAGGCATAACCCTGCCCATAGCCTTGCTCTTTCATCATCGTGGTTGGCGCGTTCAAAATATGCTTAGGCGGCATCAGCGAGCCATGCTGCGTGGCCGAGCGTACCGCCGCATTATAGGCCGCATAGCTTGCGTTCGATTTCGGCGCGGTGGCCAGATAAATAACGGCCTGCGCCAGCGCCAATTCACCTTCGGGAGAGCCAAGCCTTTCATACGCCTGCCACGCGGCCAGCGTGATCGTCAGCGCTTGAGGATCGGCCATGCCAACATCTTCGGAGGCGAAGCGCAACATGCGCCGCGCAATATAGCGGGGATCCTCCCCCCCCGCCAGCATTCGCGCCAGCCAATACAACGCCGCATCGCAGTCCGAGCCTCGCATAGATTTATGCAGCGCGCTGATCAGGTTATAGTGGCTGTCCTGCGCCTTATCATACAAGGGGGGACGTTTTTGCACAAACGCGGCCAGCGCGGCGGGATCAAGCGGCGCAGCAGGAGGGCTTCGCAACAAATCCTCAACCAACGTCAGTAAATAGCGGCCATCACCATCCGCCATCGCGGTGAGAGCCTCATACGCCTCGCTTGTGATCGAAAGGGTGCGCCCTTCTGTCTTTTCTGCGCGAGAAATCAACTGACGCATCGCCTCATGATCAAGGCGCTTGAGCACATAGACTTGACAGCGCGAGAGGAGCGCACCGTTTAATTCGAAGGAGGGATTCTCTGTCGTCGCGCCAACAAGCGTCACCGTTCCATCTTCAACATACGGCAACAAAACATCTTGCTGGGCACGGGTGAAGCGGTGAATCTCGTCCACAAATAAAAGTGTGCCCTGCCCCGTTTCATGGCGCAGAGCGGCGGATTCGAACACCTTGCGAAGATCCACCACACCAGAGGACACCGCAGAGACGGGCTCAAAAAACAAATGGACAGCCTGCGCCAAAAGCCGCGCGATGGTCGTCTTACCGCAACCGGGAGGCCCCCATAAAACCAGCGAGGCCAACCGCCCAGCCGCCACCATACGCCCCAAAGGTGCGCCCTGAGCCAACACATGCCCCTGCCCCACCACATCCGCCAGCGCCACAGGGCGCAAGCGGTCAGGCAAAGGACGATCCTGTTGATTGGCAAAAAGCGTGGCGGTTTTCATGCCCTCGTTGTACCGCATTTGTTCTGATCCGGCAACCGCCCTAGAAAGAGCGCCTCCTTTTTATTCACTGTATACACCTTCCACTTCAAGAGTTGGTTTTTTGGCAGCAGAAAAAAACAAGAAAACGGGATCCCCACCTTTATACCTCCCCCCTTACGGGGGAGAAAAGTTTTTCTTGGGTTTACGTCAGTAAGCCCTAGAAAAACTAGGTGGGGGGTTATCTCTTTGCATCATTTGTGACCCCCACCTATAAAAACTAAGACTTACTGCGTAAGCCTAAGTTTTCATTTCCTCCCCCGCAAGGGGAGAGGTCGAGAGAGGGGGAAAAATGATTCTGTTTTGCCAACTCTTGAACTGTTTTTGCTGTACAAAAAGAAGAATTAACCGTACCCTCTTGCCAAGCCCCCCTCTCCGCCCTTTTCTATCCCCCTTAATGCTGGACATACCCCATGAATGAAACGGCCTTAGATTCTTTGCGCGAGCGCTTGCGATTTATGAAGATCGATGCCGAAACATCTGAGCTTTTGCGCAGCATTTGGCCACAGGTTGAGGTCAACCTTCAGCCCATTTTGGACGGCTTTTATAATCATCTTGGCAGCGTCCCCGTCCTTACAGCCATGACTGGCGATCACATTCCGCGCCTGAAAAAAGCGCAATGCGTTCACTGGAGCGGTTTGTTTTCTGGCCGCTTTGATGATGCTTATTATGAAAGCGTTCATCGCATTGGGTTGATCCACTGCAAGATAGGGCTGGAGCCACGCTGGTATATTGGCGGGTACAATTTTGTTCTAAGCTGCCTGACCGATTTGATCGTGGCGAAGTTTAAGTGGTCGCCTGCTAAAATGGCCGCCCTGATCCGCGCCATCAATTGCGCCGTTATGCTGGATATGGATATTGCCATATCAACGTATCAAGAGGCTTTGCTGGAGGATCGGGCGCAGCGTGGCCGTAAGCTGGACACTTTGATGAAAGCCTTTGAAAGCAAAACAACGGATCTGGTTGAAACAGTCGCCTCTGCCGCCCAAAAGTTGCAAGACACAGCGCACCATATGTCCTCTATCGCCACCAACACGATTGAGCAATCAACAAGCGTCGCCTCAGCCGCCGAGGAAGCCAGCGCCAACGTGCAAACAGTGGCCTCCGCCGCCGAGGAACTTTCGGCTTCGGTAGCGGAAATCTCGCGGCAGGTGGGGCAGTCCTCCTCAATCGCTAACAAGGCTGTTGAGGATGCGGAAAAAACGAACCTGACTGTCTCTAAACTAGCCGAAGGCGCTCAAAAAATCGGTGACATCATTAAATTGATCAGCGCGATTGCCGGACAAACGAACCTTTTGGCGCTTAACGCCACCATTGAGGCGGCACGCGCAGGCGAAGCAGGCAAGGGCTTTGCCGTCGTAGCCAGTGAGGTCAAAAATCTGGCCAATCAAACGACAAAAGCGACAGAAGAAATCAGCCAACAGGTGAATGAGATTCAAACCTCAACCAATGAGGTTGTCGATGCCATCCAAGGCATCAGCCAGATTATTACCGAGATTAATGCGATTGCAGGCGCAATTTTAACCTCCGTGGAACAGCAGGGCGAAGCCACACGCGAAATCGCACGCAATGTTCAAGAGGCTTCGGAAGGCACGCGCCTTGTGACCGTGAATATCACCCATGTCAGCCAAGGCGCCAATGAAACAGGGGATGCCTCGGCGCATGTCTCTGACGCCGCATCGTCCTTGTCCCGCGAGGCGGAAAGCCTAAGCAGCGAAGTTCAAGCCTTCTTGCGCAATGCCAAAGCCATCTAAAAAGCCTTCTTTTTGAACAGTCTTGCTTGTTTTTGCCCACCCCTTTATCATCATGGGGCGAATCCCCTTTGGTCAAGGAATAAGCTGCTTATGCAACAACACCGTATCATGCTTCTTGGCGCGGCGGGACAAGTCGGCCAAGCGATGCAGCACCTTGCGGCGCAAGACACGCCCTTTCCTTCGTGGAAATTGGGGCTTTTCTCTCGCGCCGAATGCGATGTGACCAATCCGGCGGCTTTGCGAAGCGCCATGCAAGATTTTAAACCTAATCTTGTGATCAACGCCGCCTTCCTTGCCCGCATCGATGGCGCGGAGGAGGATCACGAGACCGCCGATGCTGTTAATTTCCGCGCCGTGGCGCAGATGGCCGCGCAGTGTGCGGCGCTTGATGTTCCTTTGATCCACCTCTCCACCGACTATGTCTTTGATGGCCGCCAAAGCACGCCCTACCTGCCAGACGATCAGATGAACCCCGTCAGCCATTACGGCCAAAGCCGCATGATGGGCGAGGAATCCGTCCGGCACGAGACGCCCTTTCACGTTATTTTGCGCGTGTCCTCGGTCTTTGGCCCCTTTCGTCGCAATCTGCTCACCAGCACGCTTAAAGCCATCGAAGAGAAAGACGAGCTGCGCGTTGTGAATGATATTATCGCTGGCCCGACATCCGTGCTTGACGTGGCAAGCGCCGTGATCATGATGAGCACGGCCATCCTTGCGGGCAAAACGGATGGGTTTGGAACCTTTCACCTGTGCGGAACGCCTGCGTGCTCACGCTGCACCTTTACCGAGGCCGTGATGAAGGCCTATGCGCCTCACACGAAAAAACAGCCACGCCTTACGCCGATTATCAGCAACGACTTGCCTCACCTTAAACTGCGCCCTCGTTATTCAGCGCTGGAGTGCAGCAAGATCAAGGAAGTCTATGGCATCGAGCAAAAGCCGTGGCAGGATGGCATCAACGCCTCCCTCACCATCCTTGCCAACGCAGGCCGTATGCCACGGTAGTCACCAAAAGGAACGCATGCACCTGTAAAACCGCAAGGATCTTGTCATGAATAAAACTTCATCACTGCCGCTTATTGTCGCCCTAATCGCCTTGGGCGTTTCACTCTTTCATGGCCCAATCACCAACGTCTCAACGCCCAAAAAAGAAACAGTATATGAGCGCGTGATGCGCACGCGCACCCTGCGCTGTGGGTATGCTTTATGGCCCATGTTGACGGATATGGATCCCAACACCAAAAAACTTAGTGGCGTTGCGCCAGATTTCATCGAGGCTCTTGCCAAAAAGCTCAACCTTAAAATTGAATGGACCGCCGAAGTCTTGGCAGGGCAACAGGCAGAAGTCCTCAACAGCGATAGGATTGATGCTCTTTGTTTTACCGATGGTCCTTGGGATTACACCGAAGCCGCCTTTGTCGATTACACCTCACCCTTGGTTCATTTCCCTGTATTTATCTATGGCCGAGAGGGGGATCATCGGTTTAAAACGATGGCCGATCTCAATACACCAACTATTACAGCGTCCGTCATGGATGGCGATGTTAGCCTTGCTTTAGTGAATGAAAAACTTCCCAAGGCACACCTTTTGGAACTGCCTCAATCGGGCGATCCTTCTTTATTGATGACCAATGTGACGACGAAGAAAGCCGATTTCATCATCACAGACGACTTAAGCATAAAGGCTTATCACCAACACAACGAACAGAAGTTGGCCAAAGTATTCGATAAACCTATTTCTGTGATCGGCGGCGCGTTCAGCGTGCGAAAAGGGCAACAAGAGTTGTTGCAAATGCTCAATCAAGGCATAGCCATCCTTCACGCAACAGGTGTCAGTGACGAGATTCTTGACCGCTATGACCCTACGCGCTCGTTGTTACTACGCGAAGCCAAATGGTAATCCCGATGCACCCTGCCGCGCCGCCCCTTGAAGAGCCGTTTTCTGGATAAACCATGTCTCTCCCTTTTAACGTGATCATCCTCATCGCTTTTCTTGCCAGCGCGCTCACCACGCGGTGGCTAAAGGGGCGTCTGATCGCCAAGGCGATGATGGATGTTCCCAATGAGCGCAGCATGCACACCACGCCCGTGCCTCGCGGCGGAGGCCTTGCCATGATGGCCGTGATTGTGGTGGGGATGGTGTTGATCCATTTGTTTTCCGTCTTTTTTTCTATAACAAATGGGATGCCAGCCTTCGCTGGCATGACGGATTGGGTGGGCGCGGGGATCCCGTTTTCTTTTCTCTATCTTCTCGCCAGCGTTTTGCTTTTGATGGGCATTTCATGGCTGGATGACAGAAAGAGCCTGCGTGCCAGCCTTCGCCTTGCCATCCATTTGCTTGCCGCCTTGATCGCAAGCTTTGCGCTGGGTGACCATGCGACGTTGTTTGGCGCGGGGCTGCCCTTTTGGCTGGATCGCGCTTTGATGATTCTTGGCTGGGCATGGTTTATGAATCTGTACAATTTTATGGACGGCATTGATGGCTTGACCGGCACACAAACCATCACGGTAACGATGGGTATCGCCTCCCTCATCGGCGCGATGACCACGCTTGATCCGCAAGCCCTTATGCCTCACGACTTGGCTTTATGTGCCATGATTATTGGATCAAGCGCAGGCTTTTTGGTTTACAACTGGCCTCCGGCAAGGCTCTTTATGGGCGATGTCGGCAGCATCCCTCTTGGCTTTTTGGTCGGGTATCTGCTGATTAAAATAGCAACGCTAGGCCTTATGCTGCCCGCCCTGATCTTGCCCCTCTACTATCTGGCCGATAGCGGGATCACGATCACGCGCCGCGCCTTGCGGGGCGAAAAGGTCTGGCAAGC
The DNA here is from genome assembly GCA_020720905.1 of Micavibrio aeruginosavorus. Taxonomy (GTDB): domain Bacteria; phylum Pseudomonadota; class Alphaproteobacteria; order UBA9219; family UBA9219; genus UBA8914. Next base: position 2,659 of record DYNT01000006.1, on the reverse strand, counting down.
GCACTGCCAGCACTTCTATCAACGCGCCACGCTGGGCGAAGGAAACCCAAAGCCTGTTTTATATAGGCTCATCGCCGCCAATAGCGCGTTGTTTGGCGCAGCCCTGCTGGCCATGGCAGCCCCTTGGCTTGGCCTAGGCCTTAGTGTATTGATCATCGTTAGTCTTTTGGTCTCTTTGGCCAAAAGTGCCAAGAAAGTTCATTGACCCATGAAAATCATCCCTTCCCTTCGCCTCTTTCGCCTTCATCGCCTCAGCCGTCGCGGCCTTGCCTTTCTCCACGATGTCGTGATTGCGTCTTTGGCCTATATCATCGCACTTTATTTTCGTTTGGGCGATGGAATCGTACAAGTCCCCGTTCAACAAATACTAGCGGGAACGGGTCTGTTCACCCTGACCTGCGCCATCGTCTTTTGGTTTGGCGGTCTTTATCGCGGGATTTGGGCTTTTGCCTCGTTGCGCGATTTAAGCCAGATTTTGAAAACAACGACTGTTGCCGTTGTGGCTTACACCATCGTCGCTTTTTTGGTCATGCGCCTTGACGGCGTGCCGCGCACGCTGCCCTTTATTATTTGGTTTATCGTAATGGCGGGACTCAGCGGGCCGCGCATGTTGCTGCGCGTCATGCGTGAAAGACGCCTGAGCGCCCTGTGGGAGAAATCGGGTGGCGGGCGCGTCAACGTCCTTTTGATCGGCGCAGGCGATGAGGCCGATCTGTTCATCCGCGCCGTGGGGAGCAACCCACAAGCGCCCTTTCGCATTGTCGGCATCGTCGGCGAAAACGCCAAGCGCGTAGGCCGTCACGTCCATGGCATCCCCGTGATGGGAACTGTTGAGGATCTGCCGCACATCGTTGATCTGTTACGTGATAAGGATCGCACCCCCAGCCGCGTGGTCATCACACGCGCCACAACGCGCATGAACGCGCCGATGATAGCAGGTCTTTTGGATCAATGCACCGCGTTGGGGCTTAAGCTCTCGCGCCTTCCCGCCTTGACCGAGCTGAGCAACGATCTTCAAACCAAGCAGACCATGCGTGATCAGCCCATCGCACTTGAAGATTTGCTGGGACGCCCTGAAACAATCCTCAACCGCGATGCTATTGGCGCTTTGGTGACGGGCAAGCGCGTTTTGGTAACGGGCGCAGGCGGCACAATTGGCTCTGAATTGGTTCGGCAAATAGCAGCCCTTAACCCTTCTTTTCTTATCATGGTGGATGCCAGCGAGTTCAACCTTTATAAAATCGAGATGGAAATCCATGAGGCGCTCCCCCTGCAAAGCAAGCGCGCTTATATCGCCGATGTGCGCGATGCAGCGCGGCTATCGCAAATCTTCCGCGATGAAAAGCCAGACCTTGTTTTCCACGCCGCCGCGATCAAGCATGTTCCGATTGCCGAGTTTAACGCCCGCGAAGCCCTTCTGACCAACGTAATCGGCACACGCCTTGTCGCTGATTGCGCCGCCAAAGCAGGCGTGGCGGCCATGGTCATGATTTCAACCGATAAAGCTGTCCACCCCACCAACGTCATGGGGGCGACAAAACGCCTTGCCGAGATGTATATTCAGGCGCTTGATTTGCTCTCGCCCTCATCGCGTTTTGTGACGGTGCGCTTTGGCAACGTGCTAGGGTCAACGGGCTCTGTCGTGCCGCGCTTTCAAGAACAAATTGCCAAGGGTGACCCCGTTACCGTGACGCATCCCGACATCACGCGCTATTTCATGACAGTGCGCGAGGCCGTAGAGCTGGTGCTACAAGCCTCAGCCTTAGGCGTGCAACCAGGGGACGGACGCGGCAAGGTGATGGTTTTGGATATGGGACAACCCGTCAAGATTGCCGACCTTGCGCGGCAGATGATCCGCCTTGCAGGCCTAAAACCCGATGAAGATATCAAAATTACTTATACAGGGCTTCGTCCGGGGGAGAAAATGTACGAAGAGCTTTTCGCGCCAAGTGAAGAGCTGATCCCCTCGACCGCCGATGGCGTGCGCCTTGCCAAATCACCAACGGTTGAATTGCCGCAGTTGCAGCAAACGCTGGCCAACTTCGCGACATTGTTGCAAGCCGGCATGACCGAAACCGCCGCCATCGCCCGCCTAGAAGAGTTAGTCCCTGAATTCAAACGGGGATAATCATCATGCCATCCCCCTACTTTCCAACGTGTTTTCTTTTTCTGCGCCACCCCACAACCGTTCAATTCCTGAAATTCGGGATTGTTGGCTTGGTCGGCTTTATCGTCGATACGGCTTTTTTGTATAGCGGGATTGAGGCTCTTGGCCTTGGGCACATCGCGGCAGGCTTTTTCGCCTTTCCCTTTGCCGTCACGATCACATGGATCGGCAACCGCCTTTTCACCTTTCGCGATCACGCGCATGAGTCCTTAGCCAAACAATGGACCAAATTCGCCACCGTTTGCGCAGTGGGCATCGTGTTTAATCGCGGCACGTATACGCTGATGGTCAGCCTGATCCCGTTGGTCTATGCCTATCCCGTTCTGGGGCTTCTTGGCGGCACGGCAACAGGCATGTTCTTTAACTTCTTCGCGTCAAAGAAGCTTGTTTTCCGTTGAAACCCTTAGCGCCTGTGCAAGAGTCCCACCACAAAGACGAAGCCACCGGCCAAGCCCAGCATTGTAAGCCCGGAACCATGTGAGATAATTTTGA
>DYNT01000121.1 GCA_020720905.1 Micavibrio aeruginosavorus | reverse complement strand
AGGATTTTGTGCAGAAACTTCAGGTGCCTTAACACTTTTTGGCGCAACCGAACGTGCTGGCCTTTGCGGGCATTGGGCGACCCTCCAAGTTTTATGACTCTTGCCGTCAGGCGGGGCTTGCCGTTCTTGCGACGCAAGATTTCCCCGACCACTATCGCTATAGCGAAAACGATTTAGAAACCCTTATCAAACGCGCGCAAGAAAAAGGTCTTCGGCTTATCACCACCGCCAAAGATTTTGTGCGCGTGCCCGAAACCTTTCGCGCCTCTATCGCTGTTTTGACGGTCGATCTTATTTTTGCTGATTCAGAAAAAGTTAAGGAGCGGGTTTTAACGCCGCTCCTTAATAAAAGTAGAAAAGCCGACGTTTCTTAAGCCAAATACTGCCCGCCGTTGATATTGAACGTCGCGCCCGTTGTGAAGCCGTTCTGTTCATCCGCCAAGAAAGCGACAAGCCGCGCGATGCCCTGCACGTTGCCAAGCTTTTTAACGGGAATCTTCGCCACGATCTTTTCCAAGATTTCCGGTGCAATCGCCTTCACCATGTCGGTTTCAATATACCCAGGCGCAATCACATTGACGGTCACGCCCTTAGCCGCGACTTCCAAAGCCAGCGACTTCGAAAAGCCGATGATGCCCGCCTTAGCCGCCGAATAATTCGTCTGCCCCATCGCGCCCGCAAGGCCGTTGATCGAGCTGATCGAAATAATGCGACCAAACCCACGTTCGCGCATGCCTTCCACCACAAGGCGAGACATATTGAAAACAGAGTCAAGGTTTGTGTTGATAACCTCGCGCCACTGCTGCTGCGTCATTTTATGCAGAAAAGAATCGCGCGTGATGCCCGCGTTGTTGATCAAAATATCAACGGGACCAAGCTTCTTTTCAATCACAGCCAACCCAGCGGCGCACGCATCATAATCACCGACATCGAACTTATAGACAGCATCAATGCCAGAGTTTTCCTTAAATGCTTCGGCGGCCTTATCATTGCCCATATAAGTCGCGGCAACTTTATAGCCAAACGAGTGCATCGTGGCACTGATCGCCGCACCAATGCCACGCGTTCCGCCTGTGACCACAACAACTCTTGCTTTTTCAACTTTTCTTGTCATTTTTTCTTCCTTGATGTTTTAGATGTTTTCTTAACCGCTTTCCTTAAAGGCGTTTTTTTATCATCCCACAAAACGCCCGCCACAGCATATTGATTGCCCTTCATTTCATTGACTACCACATGAACACTATCAGGCTCAATGTCTAATGCCATAGCAATCGCTTCTGTCACGGCATAAACCATACGGCGTTTGGCCGCGAGCGGGCGCTTAAGGAGATCAATATGAACGATTGGCATAGATGTTACCGCTCGATGCACATGGCAATGCCCATGCCGCCACCAATGCACAAAGTAGCCAGCCCTTTTTTCGCGCTGCGCTTTTGCATCTCATGGATGAGCGTGACAAGCACGCGCGCGCCTGAAGCGCCGATGGGGTGACCCAAAGCAATCGCGCCGCCGTTGACATTGACCTTGGCAATGTCCCAACCCATTTCCTTGTTCACAGTAATGGCCTGCGCGGCAAAGGCTTCGTTGGCCTCGATCAAATCAAGATCAGAAACGCTCCACCCCGCTTTTTGCAAAGCCAACTTGCTAGAAGGGATCGGCCCCAGCCCCATCAGCGCAGGATCAACGCCCACCGTAGCCCACGATGCGATACGAGCCAGCGGCGCAAGGCCGCGCTTGGCGGCTTCTTCCTCAGTCATCAAAACAAACGCAGCCGCGCCGTCATTAATGCCCGAAGCGTTGCCCGCTGTCACAGTGCCGTCTTTTTTGAAAGCAGGTTTCAGTTTTGCCATGCCCTCAACACTGGCGCCAAAGCGAGGATATTCATCTTGCGCAACGGTGATGTCGCCCTTTTTATTGGGAATGATCACGGGGACGATTTCATCTTTAAACTTACCCGCGTTGATCGCAGCTTCAGCCTTCAATTGCGATTCCACGGCAAAGATATCTTGCATCTCACGCGTGATGCCAAACTTCTCAGCAACGTTTTCAGCCGTGATGCCCATGTGACAGTTGTTAAAAATGTCCGACAGGCCATCCTTAATCATCGTATCAACCATCGCGCCATCGCCCATGCGAATGCCATTGCGCAGGTAAATCGCATGGTGCGATAGGCTCATATTTTCCATGCCGCCCGCCACGATAACCGAGGCATCGCCCGCCTTGATCGCCATCGCGCCATTGGCGACAGCGCGAAGGCCAGAGCCGCAAATCTGGTTGACACCATAAGCGGTCTTTTCGGAAGGAACGCCCGCCCCGATGGCCGCCTGACGCGCAGGCCCCATGCCAAGACCCGCCGAGAGAACATTGCCCATGACAACTTCATCAACATCCGCCGCCTGCACCTTGGCGCGGATAAGCGCTTCTTTAATCACATCAGCGCCAAGCTGCACAGCAGGACGCGAGGACAAAGCGCCGTTAAAAGAACCGATAGCTGTGCGCGTTGCGCTTACAATCACGATATTTGTCATGGATAGGAAACTCCTTTGAAGGTGAGACAAAAAAAGGGGGAAAGAACGGGTTCTAAGAAATCACGGTAGACTGCATCCACTTCAAGAGTTGGTTTTTGACGAACAGAGGAAAACAAAAAATGGGATGCCAACCTTCGCTGGCATGACGGAATTTTTTGTGACTGTATTTTTCTTTAGCGTCATCCACACGCAGGCGGGGATCCCATTTGTTTTCCTTGCCGCTTCCCAACTCTTCAACTGCTTAGGCGGCAACCATAAGGCGGATTGTTAAGCAAGGCAAGGAAATATCAATCAAACCACATGCTTATGTCACGATTGTATGTTGCGGCGCAATAAAGGAGCAATCAAGAAGCGGCCAGCCTGACGATAAAGCGAGAACCGACCACACGCCCCTTGGCATCCATACGGTTTTCAGCCCAAATGCGGCCATGATGCGCCTCAACAATTTGCTTAGAGATGCTGAGGCCTAACCCAGAATGCGTGCCAAACTTTTCCGCTTTGGGACGTTCACTGTAAAAACGATCAAAGATAGCCTCCAGCTTATTTTCTGGAATGCCGCCGCCCTCGTCCTCAACGATAAGATCGATAAAACCACCTTTGACAGGCATGACCTTCACCATAACCGTGCTTTTGGGTGGCGCGAAGGACAACGCATTCGTGATAAGATTTTGCATCACCTGAACAAGCCTTGGCTCAATACCTTCAACATGAAAACTGGCATCAGGCGGCAAATCGGTTACAATAATCGCGCCCTTTTCATCATCCGCATAAAGAGTCACAAGAGCACGCACCATCCGCGCCAGATCAACATCGGCGACCTCATCCCGCGTCAATTCTGCATCCAAACGCGAGGCTCGCGAGATATCTGAAATCAAGCGATCCAACCGATCCACATCATCACGGATCACTTGCATCAGTTTTTTCTGCCTCTCTGGATCACTCACCTTGCCCGCCGTTTCAACAGCGCTGCGCAAGGACGTCAAAGGATTCTTGATTTCATGCGCGACATCCGCTGCAAAGTTTTCAATCGCGCCAATACGCTTAGCCAAGGCCGAGGTCATATCGCGAAGCGCCACAGAAAGGTCGCCAATTTCGTCATGACGCGCACTAAAATCAGGGATGGCGTTATGATTCAAAAGCCGCGCTGTGCCAGAAAGACCCACCATTTCTGTCTGCCCATGCCGCACGCTTTCCGCCGCTTTGGCCAGCAGTTTAAGCGGCCTTGCAATCGCCCGCGCAAGATAGATGGAGAGCAGCAGCGTGATGAGCAGCGTGACGCCGAATATCTTAAGAATATCGATACGGACTTCGTGGATCGCCGTGCTTATTTTCGTATCAGGACGCGTCAAAATAACCATGCCCAGCACTTGTTTATAGCGCTGGACAGGGGCGGCAGCCGACAACAAAAGCCCCCCTTCTGGCATGCGCCAAACCTCTGTTGAAACGATTCCATCGCG
>DYNT01000120.1 GCA_020720905.1 Micavibrio aeruginosavorus | reverse complement strand
AAAGCTTTCAACTGGGTCCCGCATCTACGCGATGCTAACGCATCGCTTCGTGCGGAATGACGAAGAAGGGGGAATGACGAAAAAAGAAAGAAGGGGCTTCGTGCGGGATGACGAAGAAGGGGGGCTGATGAAAGAAGGGCATAGGGCGGCCTGCATGCTTTTATCGGGATTCCTTTTTTCCTGAAACTGGGGTAAAGTGATTCGATGAATTCTCAGCAAGAATCACTCCGTATTTTGCGCCGCGCAGGGGAACAAGAGGGAACCGCGATCTCTCTTGGCGAAGCCGCGCTCGCTTTGGCCTCGTTGGAAAAACAGGGGGCAGACCTTACCCCCTATCGGCAACATTTGGCGGTGTTGATCGAACAGATGCGCTCTGGTGGTACGGCCACAACGCTTGAGATGTATTTGCAGCGCTTGCGCCACGTTCTGGTCGTGCAGAATAAATATCAGGGCGATGACAATCACAACGAAGACCCTCGCGCCACCAATTTGATGGACGCCATTGATCGTCGGCGCGGCTCCCCCGTTATGCTGGGGCTTATCTATCTTCATGTGGCAACGGCCATGGGGTGGGCCATGACGGGGCTTGATCTTTCGGGGCACTTTTTGCTGCGCCTTTCGGCTCGCGATGGGCAGGTTGTTATCGATCCTTTTCGCGCAGGGCAAACCTGTCAGCTTGAAGCGGCTGGGGATTACTTGGTTGACGAGGATGAAGAGGAGGGGAGGTCTTCGACCCTTCTTGATTTATCGTCAGAACTGCTGCGTCCCTTGGACAACCGCGAGCTTTTGTTGCGCTTGCAACACGCCGTCAAACATCGCCTTCTTTCGCAAGATAGGCTTGAGGCTGCCATTGCCACACTGCAAGGCATGATCCTTTTTGCCCCGCGCCATCAGGATTTATGGAAAGAGCTGGGCTATTTGCAGGCCGAGCGCGGTCACCTTCGCGCTGCGATCACGGCGCTGGAGGTTGTGAAAGACCTTGCTGCGGATTCTCTTCCTGTTCAGCAAACCGACGTGATGTTGCGGGAGCTTCGTTGGCGGCTGAATTAAGCAAGGTGACGTAGCCTAGAGAAGAAACGAATGAACGAGTCCGCCATCATTCTTCGCAGTGCGCGGCGTAAGCGCACCGTGGCCTTGCATGTGCAGGCCGATGGGACGCTGTGCGTGCAGGCGCCGATGAAAACCAGTGTGGCATGGATTAATCGTTTTATCGCAAGCAAGGCCGCTTGGGTTGCACGGCGGCGGGCTCGCGCCAAGGAAAAGGCGGCGCGGCCTGTGCCCGTTATTGAAGAAGGCTCTTGCGTTCCCTATCAAGGTCATTTGTGGCGCATCAGACTTGTGGAGGCTGGAGACGCCAGCACAAGCGATGAGGACGGCGTTATCCTTTTGTCCTTGCCTACGGGTTTGTCCGATGAAGGGCGGCGGGTGGAGGCGCAGACAGAGTTGACGCTGTGGTACAAGCGGCAGGCGCGCCGCGTGTTCGCCGAACGGGTGGAACATTGGGCGGCGCCGTTGGGGCTGCGGCCTGCTCGTCTTATCGTGACCGCGCCCTTGCGGCAGTGGGGCAGTTGCTCGGCCACCAACGCCATTCGCCTGAACTGGCGGCTGATTATGGCCGCGCCAGAGCTGCTCGATTACGTCATCGTGCATGAACTTTGCCATATTCCGCATAAGCACCATGGCCGCGCTTTTTGGCGGAGCGTTGAGGCGGCGATGCCCGATGCAAAAGCCCTTCGCCGCACGCTGCGGGAGTGGGAAAACAGCGGCCATCAACATTGTTAGTTTTCAAGTGGTTAGAAAAAAAGTGGCCTCTGTGGTTGAGCTGAGCGTATATTCCCCCGCTTTTTTGCCAAGAGCTCGCTCTACGGGCGTTTTAGCCTCAAAACCTACCATATGTTGTGGTGATCAAAGACAAAAAACCACAACCTATAGTAGGTCAAAATCTATCGTTCCCAAAATCCAAAAACGGCGGAAGTTTTGGCGTTTGACGCGACTTTTAATAGTTGCGTTAATTGTTTTCATACCATTTTTGATGTATGATGAAGCCGTCACTTTTTAAGGGGATGGCCATTATGAAAGAGAAAATCGTTCAGGCAAAATTTAAAGGCAACAAGCACTCTTTTATGCGCCGCCACGGCGGCAAGATTGCGCTGACGGGAATCACTATAGTGGCCGTTGCCGCTCTCTCCCCTTATGCGGCGGGTGTTGTGGCGACGACCAGTGCGGCGTCGTGGACGGCCTATCACGTCACCAAAAACAAAATGACGGCGCAACCGCAAGGCGCCAAACCGCAAGGCGTTTTCCGTAAAGCGTTTAACGGCGTTGTGATTTCGGCGGCGACTTTGGCAACCATGGCCCTTAGCGCAGCGGGCTCTTTCCATACGGCGGCATTGGTGAAACACAATAGGGAAACCCCTAATGCGAGAGGCATGGCTATCGAAATGCAAGCCGCCCTTAATAATGACCACGGAACCCTCCCGATTGTTGAGCATAATGGCGATAAAGCCTTTGCCTTAGGCCATGGTCGTTATGCCCCCATTGCAAAAGATGGTGAGAGTTGTTCCTTTGAGGTTTCTGGGACAGACTTTTGGACAGGGACGCCAACCGTGTGGAGTTACACTGTTTCTAGAGCTTGGACAAAACCTGTTGCGACAAAATCCAGAACGCTGGATTTTTAATCCCATCAAAAGCTAGACGCGCCACAAGAGACTCCTTAGACTGAGGGCTGTTGTTTCCTCCAGCCTTAAGGGTTTTCGCGTGTCTGATTTTCAAACCATCGATGATCTTCGTTTAAGTGGCAAGGTTGCTCTTGTCCGCGCCGATATGAATGTGCCGATGCAAGGCGGGCGCGTGTCCGATGCCACGCGGCTGGAGCGTCTTGTGCCCACCCTCCGCGATCTGCAAAAGGCGGGCGCAAAGATTGTTTTACTCTCGCACTTTGGGCGGCCCAAGGGGCAGCGCGATGACGCTTTTTCCTTGCGCCCCATAGCGGCAGAGCTTTCGCTTATCGTGGGCGAGCCTGTCGCCTTTGCCGACGATTGCGTGGGAGCCCCCGCGCAACGCGCTGTGGAGGCTTTGCAAAACGGCCAGATTCTGGTTTTGGAAAACACGCGCTTTTATCCGCAGGAGGAAGCGAACGATATGCCGTTTGCGCGGCAGATTGCGGCGCTGGGTGACGTTTATATCAACGATGCTTTTTCGGCGGCGCACCGCGCCCACGCCACGACCGTTGCGCTCGCTGAACTTTTACCTGCGGCGGCAGGGCGCTTGATGGAGGAGGAGCTTTCGGCGCTGGGCAAAGCGTTGGAGCATCCAGAAAAGCCACTGATCGCACTGATCGGCGGGTCAAAGATTTCAACTAAGCTGGACTTGCTCAACAATCTGATCGCCAAGGTGGATATGCTTGTTCTGGGCGGCGGCATGGCCAACACCTTTTTGGCGGCCAAGGGAACGGCTATCGGCAAATCGCTGTATGAGCCGGACATGCTGGATACCGCCCGCGCGATTATGGCGGCGGCGCAGGGGCGCGTCTGTTACATTCTGTTGCCGGTAGATGTTGTCGTGGCGGCGGAGATGAAGGCGGGAGCGGCGCATCAAACCGTTTCGGTCAGCGCCGTTCCGGCGGAGCAAATGATTTTTGATGTGGGCGAAAAAACGGTGCGCGAGATTAAAGACACGCTTACGCAATGCCGCACCGTGATCTGGAATGGCCCCTTGGGCGTTTTCGAAATGCCGCCATTTGATGCCGCGACGAACGAAGTCGCCATCGCTGTTTCCGATCTGACCAAACGTGGCCAGATTCTCTCGGTGGCGGGTGGCGGCGATACGGTTTCGGCGCTGGCTCATGCAGGCGTGACGCAGGGAATCTCATACCTTTCCACGGCAGGCGGCGCGTTCCTTGAATGGCTTGAGGGCAAGACTTTGCCGGGCGTCGCTGCATTGCAAAAAGCCGTGCCCACCATCAAAACAGGTAGAGTGATTTTGTAAGGTATAGTCCGTCCGCTTGAAAACCCGAAAAATTTTTCTCCGCCAAGCCACATAA
>DYNT01000119.1 GCA_020720905.1 Micavibrio aeruginosavorus | reverse complement strand
TATTGGTCCCCCTATCGCTCCGGCGTTTTGGGATAATACGATTAAGGCCTGTGGTACGCCTATTTCTCAGCCCTGTCATCTTGGATGCAGTTGTCCCGCTGGTTACGCAAGAGTTTGGGTAGGGCATTGTGATGTTGGTGATTGTATATCTCCGGCTACAGGGGGATCAATAACAGGTGAGATATATATGGAGTCTTGCATAAAACTTTAGACTGAGGGTCGAGGCATCCCCGTTACTTTTTATCCTATTCCGGCATGACGCAGAATTGGGCTATCCAGCCTCGCAGCGCTTGCCAACTCTCACGGTCAGGGGCGCTGAGGATTCCGCGTTGATAATGGGAAGGCCGGAACGGATCGCCGTTCCAATGCGCCGTGTAACCGCCCGCCTCGCCATGAATCAAAATGCCCGCCGCGCAGTCCCACGGCGTGCAGGTGTTGAGCCATGTGTGGAAATGGGCTTGCGTTGTTGTGCGAGAGAAATGCGGCTCATCCACCACAAGGCGGGCATAATCATGGCACGCCGATAGCATCCGGTGAAAGGTTGCTTTCTCGGCTGGCTTATTTTTCTCGCACTGATGAAATGCCTTAAGAATACGGTTGCCGACAACACCCGACATTTGCGCTATGGGTGCTGGCGGCAGAACGCTAAGGCGCTGCCCCTTGTAATACGCGCCCGCGCCCTTTTCCGCTGTGATGAACTCTCTTGAGGTCGGATCATAAAGCCATGCTGCAATCGTTTGATTTTGTTCCGTCAGGGCAACAATGACACCATAAACAGGCTCACCGGCTATAAAAGCCTTGGTTCCATCCACCGGATCGATGATCCAGACAGGCGAATCGCAAGAAAAATGCTTTAAAAGACCCGAATCAGCCGCAAAAGCCTCCTCTCCCACCACTTTTGAGGGGGGTAACAGGGCTAAAAGACGCTCTGAAAGGGCTGATTCGGCCTCTTTGTCGGCAATTGTATAGGGGTCATCCTCGCCTTTGAAGTGGATGTCTCCCGCTTGCAGGTTGCGAAAGCGCGGCACAATGTACTGATCGGCAACTTCGGTAATGGCTTTTTCAACCTCATCACTCTTTATCTTTAACATGAGAAACCTTTCCAAACCTGCTGATAAATCTTCCAAAATCAGATGGCTCTAAAGTAACTTTCATCTGTATTTTTGTTCGCTTATCTTGCTTTTCAATGACGCGCCCATGCCCATAAAGCCACGCCAAGGCAGCGCCTTCGCTGGACGGCAAATCTATTTCATATACTTTTGTTCGCGCCGCTAACTGTTCTTCTAATAAAGAAAGGAGATCATCGATCCCTTCGCCCGTCAACGCCGATACGGCAACAGCGCCGCCACGCGCCTGTGGATTCACGCCCTCCAAGTTGAGCGCGTTGTGGCTGTCCCACGACTGGCGTTGTGCGAAGTCGCGTAGGTTATTGCGCTCATCAGGATCAAGCAAGTCAGCCTTGTTCATCACCTCAACCAAACGGGCATCATCTTGCTCAATCCCCAAGTCGGCAAGGATCTGCTCAACCGCCTCTTTTTGCGAACGCGCTTCGGGGTGGGTCACATCGCGCACATGAAGGATCACATCAGCGAACTGCACTTCCTCTAGCGTCGCGCGAAAAGCGTCGATCAAATGCGTGGGCAAGTCCGAGATAAAACCGACCGTGTCGGACACGATCACCTGCCGCCCGCTGGGAAGCTTTAGCCCGCGCATAGAGGTATCCAGTGTTGCGAAAAGCATATCCTTGGCCATCACGTCCGAGGCCGTCAGGCGATTGAACAACGTCGATTTGCCTGCGTTGGTATAGCCCACCAGCGCGATGGTCGGATGCTCGGCCTTTTGCCGCGCCTCGCGCCCAAGGCTGCGCGTGCGCCTCACCTGATCCAGCTCATCCTTTAACTTCACGATGCGCTGGGTAATCAGCCGCCTGTCAATCTCCAACTGCGATTCTCCAGGCCCCCCCATAAAGCCAAACCCACCGCGTTGCCGCTCAAGGTGAGTCCATGAACGCACAAGGCGCGATTTTTGATAGGACAGCGCCGCCAATTCAACCTGTAGCTTGCCCTCTTTGGTGCGGGCGCGAGCGCCGAAAATCTCTAAGATCAAGCCTGTGCGATCAATGACCTTGCAGCCCCATGCTTTTTCAAGGTTGCGCTGCTGCACGGGCGAAAGCGCATGATCGATCACCACAAGATCAATTTCGCTATCCTTAATCAGCGCGGCATATTCCTCCACCAATCCGCTTCCCAAAAGCGTCGCAGGCGTTGGCCGGTTCAAATTGAAGGATTGCGCCTCAACGACAACCAAATCGATGGCCTGCGCCAACGCTATGGCCTCTTCAAGGATCATGGCAATGTGACGCGTCGTTCCTTTGGCGGAAGGCTCAACCCGCAATACAGGCTTAAGGACAAGCGCCCGCACGCCGTGGCGAATGCCATCAACGTCTAAGGATTGATCCACCTCTTCAAATGGTTTTTTGCTCACGCGTTACCCCCCACTTTGATAACCCACCTTATCAGCGTAGAGTAAGCGGGGAAAGAGCCGACTTTTTGATGTAACCGATTAATAATGTTTGTTCATTTTATTGGATCCCCGCCCTGAGCAAGCGTTAGGTTTTCAAGTTAACGTGGCCTATCGTTCGTTTTTTATGAATTGGCTTTGAGAGTTCAACTCAAAATTCTTGTCAAAACATAATAAATAGGCTCATAATGGTGCCGCAACAATAAATTAGGAAAATCACCTATGATTTTGGGAGCCTTAACAGGCTACAATAATGCTCCTATTGAAGTCGGCGCGTCTTATAGGCGTGAGGGCACGGGGGCTTTTGTCGAAACGGCTGAGGTTCTTGAGGTTGCTGCGGATAAGATGGGCATTCCCCATGTTCGGTTTCAGCTTCAAGTCACGCGTGGAGCAGGGCGTCCTTCTGTCGAAACGCGCACGCTTGCCTTAGAGGCCTTTCAAAACCGTTTTCGCGACCGGATTCGGGATCGCCATTAACTGTTTTTGTTCCCCTCCAAGATAAAACCTTTGCGCTTCGCGCCAATTCCATCTAAAAAGCCACGCTGTCCTAATTTGCGGGTATGGCGAAATTGGTAGACGCGCTGGATTTAGGTTCCAGTGATGAAAGTCGTGGGGGTTCAAGTCCCTCTACCCGCACCATTGATCACGAGTCGCTTAAGCGACCTGGGATCAATGGTATGTTATGAGTGATACTAACGAATCTTTGATGTGGCCTATTAAAAAAAAGAAAATGGGATGCCAGCCTTCGCTGGTATGGCTTGAACCTCTTGGGGTTCACAAAACGCGACAATAAACGAAACAAGGAATTAAAAGACATGATGAAAGTTCACGAAGACGTTAATAAAGGTTTGAAGCGCGCCTACACCATCACGGTTCCGAAGGCTGAGGTTGAGGCTGCGGTCACAAAGCGTCTTCAAGAGATTGCCAAGAAGGCAAAGATTCAGGGCTTTCGCCCCGGTAAGGCTCCGCTTGATCTCATTCGCCAGCGCTTTGGCGCTGAGGCGATGGGCGAGGTTTATGACCGCTTGATTACGGACAGCGCCGAAAAGACAATGACCGAGCGTAAGCTCCGCCCCGCTGCGCGTCCCAAGGTTGATGATGTCGTGGCTGAAGAGGGCAAGGACATGGTCTTCAAGATGGAAATGGAAATCATTCCCGACTTTGAGCCTATGGACTTTGCGAAGCTGAGCTTTGAGCGTCAGGTTGCGGATGTTGAAGACAAGACGATTGACGAAGCCATTCTGCGCATCGCCAAATCTTTCCGTCAGCCGGAAGTGATCGAAGAAAAACGCGCAGCCAAGACAGGCGACGTGGCCGTGATTGATTTCGATGGCACAGTCGATGGCGTGGCGCATGACGGCATGAAGAGTGAGGATCATCGCCTAGAGCTTGGCACGGGATCGTTCATCGAAGGCTTTGAAGACCAAGTCGCGGGCATGAAGGCGGGCGATAAAAAGGACGTGAAGGTCACGTTCCCCAAAGAATACCACGCCGCGAACCTCGCCGGTAAAAAGGCCGTGTTTGCCGTGACGCTGAAAGAAATCCGCG